>PUOI01000606.1 GCA_003552765.1 Candidatus Hydrogenedentota bacterium
ACACGCCGCAGATCGCGTGGACGGAGATGGCGCCAACGGGGTCGTCAATGCGGATGCGGTCGAAGCCGAGCACGGCGAGCACCACGATGACGCCGGCGATGAGCCCCACCACGGCCGACCAGAAGACGGGGATGACGTCGGCCCCGGCGGTGATGCCCACCAACCCGGCGAGCGCGCCGTTCAGCGTCATCGTGAGGTCGGGCTTGGATTGAACGGTCCATGACGTGGCCATGGCGCCGAAGACGCCCGCCGCCGCCGCGATGGCCGTGGTCACAAAGACGTAGGACACTTCATCGGGATCCGCCGTGAGCACGGAGCCGCCGTTAAAACCGAACCAGCCCAGCCATAGCAGGAACACGCCGATGGTGACCAGGGGCATGCTGTGGCCCTCGATGGGCCGTATGGCGCCGCCGACGTACTTGCCCAGCCGGGGACCGATAAGGATGACGCCCGCCAAGGCCGCCCAGCCGCCCGCGCTGTGGACCAGAGTTGAGCCGGCGAAGTCCATGAAGCCCATTTCATCCAGCCAGCCGCCGCCCCATACCCATGAACCCACGATGGGGTAGGTGGTCGCGACATAGACCGTGCTGAAGATCATGAACGACGGAAGCTTCACCCGTTCCGCAACCGCGCCAGACACGATGGTGGCGGCTGTGGCCGCGAACATGGCCTGGAAGATGAAGTCGGTATAGTACGTGAATCCGGGATCGTAGGCCATCGTCTGACCGTCCGGTCCGGGATCCAGTCCGAGACCGGCCCATCCAAATACACCGCCAAATTCTCCCGGATACATGAAGCTGAACCCGATGATGGCGTAGACCAGGATGCCCATCGAAATGATGAACACGTTCTTGAACAGGATGTTGACGACGTTCTTGGCGCGGGTCATCCCCGCTTCTAGGGTCGCGAAACCGAGGTGCATCGTGAACACCAAGAAGGTCGCCACGAGAATCCACAGGTTGTTGATCGTGAACATCTCGATCGATATCTCTTCCGCCATGGCCCCCGGCGCGAACCCGAAGTACAGCGCCACGGCGATGGGAAGCCCGATCAATAGCCCTAAACCTTTCTTTCCTTTTGTCATGCGTAATGCTCCTTTCCTAGTGCTTCGGACGGCGCATACAGCCGTCGCTTGGAATGGGTGACGCCCGTTGCCGGGCAAATGAAGTGTTGCGGCGGGACACCGCTAAGAGAGCAATACGCGTGCCAAGAACGCCCCAAACTACGTACATCCTTTTTATGAAAGGACTTACGAAGACGGTACGGGCAATAAGGACAGCCAAGGGCCTTTGGCTCATGAATTGAATCATACGAAATGGTAGGCGCGATCGGGGAAAGGCGCCAGATGGTAGGAATTACGGACCGGCGGGGAACGGCTCAGGTTGGGGTGCGGCTGAACAGCGCAATGCCCACGGCGAAGAACAGCACGTTCGCCAGCCACGCCGCCACAACCGGGGGGATCTGACCGACGTGGCCAAAGGCGGTGCTTACGCTGAAGACGAGGAGGTAGACAATCGCAATCACGATGCTGGCGCCGAAGCTGATGGCGAGTCCGCCCCGGCGCAGGCGCAACGCGAACGGAATCGCCAGCCAAATCATCACGAAACTCAGGGCGGGCCGGGAGAACTTGACGTGATAGTCCACCCACAGCGAGTGCGTGGGGATGCCGCGTCCCTCCGCCCACCGGATGTCCTCGGCCAGCTCGGCCGCGCGTTTGGTTTCGGGCGGTTCGGCGATGGCGAACAGCGCCTGGGGGGACTCCTGAATGGGCGCGGGGCGTTGCGTGATCCGGTGGTCTTCGAGGATGGCGTTTAGCTCGGCGTCAAACACGACCCAGCGTCCATCTTCCAGATACCACCGCCCTTCGCCCTCATCCCAGAAGATGCGGTCCGCCAGGATCTGCTCCACGGCGTCCGAGCCGATGCGATGCAGCACGGCATCCTCGCCCGTGTTGGCGAGCCGGTTGTACTTCATGATGTGGCACGTCCAGCCGCCTTCGAGGTTCACCCAGCTCTGACTCCCGCGCGGATCGTCCCGGCGCTGGCCGAAGTAGTTGCGCTCCAGCCGTTCGGCCTCCGCTATGGCCCGCGCGCCGAAGCCTTCTTCAAGCCCGAACGAGAGCAGCGCGAATCCGGCCGCCACCAGCACCGGCGCCCACGCCAGGCGGTACAAGCTGATGCCCCCCGCCAGGGCCGCCGTCACCTCGTTGTGTTCCGCCGCCTTGCCCAACACAAGGAGCCCCGCCACCAGCATGGCGAGCGGCGCGGCCTCGAACAGAATGTGAGGCGAGAAGTACAGGTAGTACTGCGCCACCACGGTCCACGGGACATTGTGCGCCGCCGCGTCCGGGCGAAGGTCGGTGAGGTAGTCAACCAAAACGAACAGGCCCGCGAAGGTCAGGAGGGTTTTCACGAGCACGCCCACGGTCTGGCCCATCAAGTAGCGGTCGAGCGTCGTCATACCCGGTCCACCCGCCAGATGAGCCACACCCCCGCCAGGCCAAGCGCCAGGTTCGGCGCGAACGCCCGCAACACGGCCTCGCCCATGGGCAACAGTCCGCTACGATCGGCCACCATCATCACCACGTAATACGCCAGGAAAACCCCGGCCCCGATGGCGAAGCTGTACGCCTTTCCCCCGCGCCGCCGCCGGACCGCCATGGGGGCGGCCACCACGCTCACCGCCAGCGACGCGAAGGGCAGGGCGATGCGCTCGCCGATTTCCCGCCGGAAACGCCGCAGTTCATCGCGGTCATCGGAAGCGCCCTCCGCCGCGTACGCTTGGCGCAGTTCACGTTCTTGCGCGAAGAGTTGCGCAAGGGAAAGCGCCCGACGGTCCTCGCGTTCTTCCCGGGGCACAAGCTCCGGGGCCGTCAGGGTCCACTCGTTGAACGTGCTCCGCGCCAGCCGGCCTTCTTCATCAGGCAGGATGATGTGGCCATTGTGAAGCTGTAGCGTGGTGCGCTCGCGGCCTGGAAGCACGCGGGCGGACTGGGCGTAATAGATCCACGTCTCACCCCGCTGGCCCGGCATGAGGATGGTGATATCGTAGAGCGCCCGCTCATCGGGATCCCGGTCGCCGATGTAGAACCGCCATCCCCCGACATCGTGCATGGTCCCTTCGGGCAACTTGTCCAGCGTGATGCGCAGGGGGATGTCGATGAACATGAGCTGCGTGGCCCGGGCCACGGCCGGGGGTTGCACCCGGTCCTGTAACGCGAAACACAATCCCGCCAACACCACGCCGCCCAGCACCACGGGCAGGACGATGCGTTTGAGCGGTATGCCCGCCGCGCGCATGGCCGTTATCTCGTTGTGCTCGGCGAGCGCGCCAAACGCCAGCAGAATGCCGGTCATATAGGTGATGGGAATCACGTAGATCACCACGGTGGGAAGGAACAGAACCGCCAGAAACAACAGGTCCTGCGGCCGGACCTGAAGCAGGGCCGTCTGCACGATGGCCGCGCCCGCGGGGTCCACATGATCCCGCAGCTCGTTCGCCACAGTGAAAAAACTGATTACCGCGAGCGCCAGAAGGAGCGGAACGGCGATTTGCGTTATAATATACCTGTTGAGAAGCCGCATGGCGGTGAAGAGAACTCCAGGTTGGAAACCGGGATTATAACGCTTCGGAAGGGCCGAATGCCATGACGATTTGGCCGGCCAATCGCCGGGTAAACGGCTGCTCCAGGGAAGAACATCCCCCTTGATCCCCCTTCAAAAAGGGAATTTCTCGTAACGCCGGCATCTTGCCGGCATATATATCAGCGCCTCCATAGGGCTTTTCTTGCCGGCGAGACGCCGGCGCTACGATTCCCCCTTGGATGGGGGCAGGCCCGAAAGGGCCGGGGGATGTAGACGCCCCCCACACCGCCATATCCGGCGATTGGGGTGGCCGCCGGTTTTTGATAATCTCCCGCCAGCTTGGGTATAGTACTTCCAAAAAGCTGGGATATGAGACAGTTCCGGGAGTACGCACAGGACGAACCGCCCACGGGCGGACGCTGCGCAGCGCGCAACAGAGGGAAGGAATTCATGGCCAACACCCGTAACCGCTCTCCACGCGGCGAGCGGCCGAGCCCAACCATGGAGCAATATGTCGAGGCGATTGCGCAACTGCTCACGCAAGCCAAAGTGTGCAGCGTAAGCGATATCGCCGCCGAAGCCAACGTAAGCCGCCCGGCGGCGTCGCGCGCGGTGCGGGATCTCGCCGAACGCGCCCTCGTGGAGCATAGGGCGTACGGATACGTCGACCTTACGCCAGAGGGGCGCGCGCTGGCCGGCAAACTTGACGCACGCCACGAGGCGCTGCAAACCTTCCTGGCCGAGGTCCTGGGCTTCGAGGAAGGCGTCGCGGACGAAGAAGCGTGCCGGCTCGAACACCTCATCAACGACGAAACCATCGAGCGCCTGGCGTTACTCACCCAATTCCTCTCGGACCACCCCCAGACCAGTGAAGACTGGCGCCGGAAACTCACGGACGCCCTGGAACGCGGCCCCCTCTCCAAACCGGACGAACCCGGCCAACCCTAATCGAGGCGCAAGGACTGTGCGGCAGGGAGATACATCCCTTTTCCCCCATCGCCGGAGGAATGATTCGTACCGCCGGCATCTTGCCGGCAAAAGGCCGCTCCGAAGGCGGCGCTACCATTCCCCATGGAAGGGGGTGACCCGGGGGATGTAACATAGACGGACATCCCCCTTGATCCCCCTTCAAAGGGGGAATGAGATGTAGCCACCCCCGAGGCCCCCCTCGGAATGGGAACGGATCAATTCCCCCTTTGAAGGGGGTGGCCCGAAGGGCCGGGGGATGTAAACACCCCGTAGACCAACCTGCACGGCGATTCGGTGACTAACCGCACGCCGCCCCTCTGCGCCTGTTCGAGGCGCTGTCCGGAACAGCTATGGCAATCGCTCCCGCCCCTGGATTCCCGCGTGCGCGGGAATGACGTGAGGGGCGGAAAAACCCGCCAAAACACGCGGGGAGACGCGCCTGCATCTTTCAGCAGCCGCGTCTCCCCGTTCGAGTGCTCTACAACAACCCTAGGCTTGTGTAGCCTTCAACAAGCTGTTACGAAACCCACACGCCTTTGCGCATGCGGAGCCCAGCGAGGCTCAGCAGGCTTACCATCACCACAAGCATAAGGCACGCGGGCGCAGCCGGGGCAAAGGACTGGGGTTCGGATTCCACTTGGAGTACGACCGTCCAATACGGGGCGCTCGTTTGGCCCGCGACGGGCGCTTGCGCGTGCACGTGACCGGTCGGAACCACGCCCAACCGCACATACTCGATGTGCAGACGGAATCCGGCCTCTTCAAGAATCGACGCGGCCTCTTCCCAGTGCAAGCCGTCAACGTCGGGCATTTCCTCGCTGGCCCAGCTCACATCGCCCACGATCGTCCCGTGAAACTCGTTGGGAGTGAGATCAAAAACCGTCTCGCCGTCGTTTTCGTCCATGGGCCAATACAGAACAAGGCCATCCTCGTTGCCCGTGAGCCGCTGGTACATGTCGGCCATGATCGCGGATTGCGGACGCGAATAGTCCCAGACGCGCACATCGGCGATCAGCCCATCAAACGGAGCGAGATCCCAGTCCCAGTGGTGCCAGGTGCCCGCGCGGAAAGGCTCCGTTGTAGACGTGTTGATCTCTTGTTCCTGACTCACGATCAACTCGCCATTGGCGAACACAATGGTCTCGGAACCCGTATGAACCACGGCGAAATGCACCCATTGATTCTCGGACGGATAGTCGAAATCGACGTCCGCCCCGCCCCATAGCTGAGTCCGCCACTCGTCGGCGCCGCCCAAGGTGCGGAGCGAGAAATCCTGACCGTCAGCGCCCGTGACTCCCAGACTGAAGATGCCGCCGTCGTTGAAGCCGCGGGTGTACGCCCATGCCTCAATGGTTCGCGGCGCGTTGCCCGATATGCCCAAATCGCCTGCGTCAATGCCATCATTCGCCTCGACATACCCGTCCACGAAATCCAGCGCGGCCGCGCGCGTAAGCTCATCGGGCATCGGCGGAGCGTCCGGGAGGTCCGCAACCGGAAGATCGGGCGCCTGAACCCAACTGACGTTACCCTCGATCGCGCCATGAAGGTTATTGGCGGTAAGATCGTTGGGATCGCCATCGCCTTCGTTCATCGGCCAATAGAGAATCAGCCCTGTTTCACTTCCCCGCAAGCGCTGGTTCATGTCGCGGTTGATCACCGAGGCGGAACGCGCATGGTCCCACACGCGGAGGTCCGCGATCATCCCGTTAAAGAAGTCTGTGTCATGCCACGAGCCCGCCCGGAACGTGAAGTTGTTGCCGGTGTTGATTTCCTGGTCGCCGCTCCCAACGACTTCGCCGTTGGCGTACAAGAAGCTCTCGTCGCCGGTGTGGACCAGGGCGAAGTGGACCCACTCGTTCTCGGTGGGATAATTGAAATCAAAGTCATAGGCTCCGCCCCAGAACTGGACGCGCCAGTCATTGG
>PUOI01000206.1 GCA_003552765.1 Candidatus Hydrogenedentota bacterium
CGGCTTTCGGAGGAGGCCCCGGCGAGTCCATTCCAGACGCCTTGATTCGGATAGTGAGGTAAACCCGCGCCAACGGCGCGATAGCGAGTAGCCTGGGACAAGCGAAGCGCAGTCCCAGGGCGATTGTGTCCCCGCGTGTCCGTCCTGAAGGGACGGAAGAAGGGCGCGGTGTTTGCTCCGGTCCCTTCAGGACCGATGTTGGTTGTGGTTTGTGACCTAGAGCCGCGCTTCGCTCGCCATGGCGCCTTCAGCGCCGTACACATCCACGGTCGAGCTGACCAAGCACTCGCTCCGCGCCTCCACCATTGATATCTGCAAGGCCTGCACCCAAGCGGAGAATTCCCGGGAGGCGCGGGAGCGTCTTACATCAACCCCCGCTAACGTAACGCGGAAAGGAGATCCATGAAAACGGCCTATACCATTGCGGTGCTCGAAGGGGACGGCATCGGCCCCGAGGTCACGAAGGAGGCGGTCAAGGTCTTGCAAGCCGCCGGCGAACGGCATAATGTGTTGTTCGACTTGCAGTACGCGCCTTTTGGCGGAAGGGCCTATTTCGACCATGGGGCGTCGTTCCCCGAGGAAACCAAGGCCATTTGCGATAACGCCGACGCCATTCTCAAGGGGCCGATCGGCTTGAGCCATGAAGAGTCCAAGACGATTCCCGTGAACGAACAACCCGAGCGGGGCGCGCTGCTTCCCCTGCGGCGGCGCTACATGACCTACGCGAATTTCCGGCCCGTGTATCTTCCGCCGGAACTCGCCCACTTTTCGCCGCTGAAACCGCGGGTCGTGGAAGGCGGCATCGACATCATGATGGTGCGGGAGCTGGTGGGCGGCCTCTATTTCGGAAGCAAGGAAGAGGGCAAAGACGCCAATGGCCGCCGGTTTGTGAAGGAAACCCTGGAGTACGACGAGGAACAGATTCGGCGTATCCTTCACGTGGCCTTCGCCGAAGCCCAAAAGCGCAAGAAGGTGCTTCACAACATCCACAAGAGCAACGTTCTGATGTCCAGCGTGCTTTGGAACGCCATTGTCGAGGAAATTGCGCCCGAATACCCGGATGTGGAGGTCAAGCACGTCATTGTCGACGCCGCCGCCACGCTGTTGTGCCTTAAGCCGCGCGACTTCGATGTGATGGTGATGGAGAATATGTTTGGGGACATCCTCAGCGATCTCGGTGGGGGGCTACTGGGCTCGCTTGGGCTAATGCCGTCGGCGTGCATCGGAGAGAAGAAGGCCTATTACGAGCCGAGCCATGGTTCCGCGCCGGACATCGCGGGCCGGGGCATCGCCAATCCCTACTCGATGATTGGATCGGTCGCCCTGATGCTTGAAAAGAGCTTTGGCTTGGACGAGGCCGCCGCCACGATCTGGACCGCCATGCGCGAGGTCTTCGGGGCGGGCTACACGACCGCGGACCTCGGTTCGCCGGAGGGGGAACACGAAGTCATCGAAACGAGCGCGTTTGGCGATCGCGTGGCCGCCGCCGTGCGCGGATCATAGGTCGGCCGTGGGAAGGCCGGGAACCGTGGCAGTGACACGGGCGTGAGCGCGCCCAGCCGTCAGATCGCCCTTGCCTATGCAGGGCTCGCCGTGGCCGTGGTGAGCTGGGGATTCTCCCCGGTCTTCATCCGCTTCTTGAGCGCGCCCTACGACCCATTCACGCAAGCCTTTCTGCGGTACGGCTCCGCGACGGCCGCGCTGCTGATCCTCAGCGCATGGCTGTATCCACGGGACTTCGCGCGGGCGTGGCGTCATGCGGGACCGCTGCTGGTGCTCGCCGTGGTTCTCGTAGCCTATCAGTACACGTGGACGGCGGGATGTTCCGGCGCGAACCCCACGGTGGCGCAGCTCATTAGCAAGATCAGTCTGGTGCTGGTGATTCTGTTCAGTTTCGCGATCTTTCGCGACGAACGCTCCGTTATTCGCAGCAAGGAATACCTCTTTGGGACGCTGCTGTGTCTCGTTGGAGTCGCGTTCGTGTTGGTGCGCGACCCAGGCCGGATCCTGCCGACGCTCGATGTCTACACCTTGCTGGTGTGGATCTCCGCCTTGTGCTGGGCGGTGTATGCGGTGTGGGCGCGTCACGTCTCGCTCAACATCCATCCCGTCCCCATGTTCACCGTGCTGGCGGTTTTCAGCACAATTGGACTGGGCGCCTTGGCGGTGATCCTTGGGGAACCCTCCAGCCTGTTCGAGGCGGGCGCGTACAACACGGGCATTGCCGTGCTCTCGGGCCTATTTCCCATTGCCGCCGCGCATCCCGCGTTTCATTACGCCCAGAGGAACCTGGGATCGGCGTACTGCAATAGCCTGGAATTGCTCAATCCCCTGATCACCTACGTCGTGGCCGTATTGGTCTGGCCAGAGGAGCGGCTCCTCGTAGCGCAATGGTTCGGCGGAGCCCTGTTGCTCGCGGGCGCGTTCATGGTGCTCCAGGCCCGGCGCCACGCGCGACCAGTTCCGGAATGAGGTTGGAAAGAATGGGGGGTAGACTGAGCCACTTGCAGAAGTGAATGCGGAAGAGAAGACATATCTTGCGCACACCGCCGTCATGCGGTTCTTAAGAAGGACTTCTGCAAGTGGCTCAGTAGCAATTGCGGTCTTAACCTTCGGCCAATAGAGCCTCCGCCTCCGGCTGCCGGGGGAAGTCGAGTTCAAGCTGTTCCGCGTGGTCAAGCGCCATGCGCACGTGCGCGTGCCCCGCCTCTTCCCGGCCGGTTTCCACCAAGACTTGGCCAAAATCCAGCAACAGCGTCGGATCTCCGGGCCGGAGTTCAAGGGCGAAGGCCAAGTTGCGGAAAGCTTCCTCCGTGGCGCCGCTGCGGAGCTGCGCCAATCCGAGGGTGTGAACGACATGGGGGTTGTTTGGAAGCTGTTCCGACGCGCCTTCGGCAAGGCGCAGGGCTTCCTCCAAGTCGCCGTCCGTGGAGAGTATGAAGTAGGCGAGATTGTTCATCACCACGGGGTTTTCCGGCTGGAGGCGGTAGAGTTCCTGGTAGGCTTCCAAAGCCCGGTCGTTGTCTCCCTGTTGTTCCGCAAACCGCGCCAAGCGGCGCCATGCCTCGGGAGTGTCGGGCCCGGCCTCCACGGCTTGTTCAAGCGCATTGCCCACGTCGGTAGCTGTCGCTTTTTCTTCGTACACCGCCGCAAGACCCAACCACGCATCCGCCCAGTCCTCATGCGTCTCGGCGATGGTTCGCGCCTCGGCGGTGGGATTGTCCAGCACTGTGGTCACGGTCAAGGCCTCCATGAGCTGCCCCACAAGCAGGGGAGTGGCTTCGATGCTATCGTATACCCGCCGCAAGCTCCGATATCGATCATCTGGAAAACGCGCCTCCTGGGCGGCCTGGGCATAGGCGTAATCCCGCAACGCATCCGGTTCGGCGCTCAACGCCTCGGCCAGTTCAGCGATGCGTTCCGGAGCGTCCACAGCCTCCCCTTCAATGGCGCGTTGTAAGACGAGGGCGCGTTCTGGCCGGAACAAATCACCGGTCTCCTCCTGTTTCAGGGGCGCCAAAGCGTCGTCCTCTTCGCCAGCGCCGATGCGGGCCGCGGACAGAAGCAGCCTGCCCGCCATGTTGAGCTCGTTCAACGGGATGGTTTCGAGTTGTTCGCGGGTATTCGTCCAATCCCCTTCATGGGCCGAGATGAATGCCTCAAGCCATGCCGCGGAGTTCTCCATGGCGCTGTCGCGCCGAACCTCCTCAAGCAATTCCCGGGCAGCTTCTGTATTGCCCGCCCGGACTTGGGCTTCGCCCAAATACAACTGAAGGCGGGCTTCATCCGGCATGTTCTGTACACCGCGTTTAAGCGCTTCCGTGGCCAGGCCGGTGTCTCCCGTCGCTTGATAAGCTCGCGCCAGCAGCAGTACCGATTCCACTCGGCGGGGAAAGGTGCTGTACGTGCTTTCAGCGTTGTAGCGGGCTTCCTCATGGCGGTCCGCCTCCATCAGTGCGCCGAACAGCGCTGCGCGGTGTTCCATGACGTCCGGGTACCGGGAAACGAGCTGCTGGAAGGTGGAGGCCGTGAACTCGGGCATGCCTGCATTCTGATACATGAGCCCCATGTTCAACAGCGCGACGGCGTCCTCGGGATAGGCGTTCAGCGTTTCCACCAGTGTGCTGAAGGCCCGCGCACGCATGCCCATAGCCGACATGACAGCGGCCTCCGCGTTGTTGCGAACCCGCATGGCGTGGCCTTCGCTGGGGCGCCATTCCTCAAGAACCGCCATGATGCCTTCGTGTTCTCCCTCCCTGAAGTGCTCAAACAAACGCTTGAGCGGGTCGTCCGCCGGAAGGGGAGCGACAAGTTCTTCGGCTATGTTCATCTGCCTGATTATCATGGCCGCCACGGCCATGGAACGACGCGCTTCGGCGCCATCCTCCTCCGAAAGAATGGCTTCCCGATCCTCGAGCAGTTCGCGCAGACGAGCTTCCCGCCACAGGGTTTCCCAGGTTTCATCGGCGTCGTCGGGTTGAGACGCGACGACCGTTTCTTGCTCATCGGGCTCCTCTGCGCGTTGATGCTCCGCCGTGGCCAGACGCCGATCAACCGCGGGCTGTTCAGGCAGCGCCCGCGCCGCTACCCGGAGATACTGCAAGGCGTCGGCGTATTCATCGCGCTGGAGCATACAGGCGCCAATGATGTAATTGGCCCAGCCAGATTCCGGCACTTCCTCAATAATGGGCTGGGCGATTTCCTCGGCTTCCTCAAATTCTTCTGTCTCCAACAAGCTTCGGGCCAACGCCAACTTGAGATTGGTCAGATACTGCCCCTCTTCCAGCGACTCGATTGCCTCGGGATTCCTTTGCTGTTCTTCGGCCACCAATTCCCGAAGCCCTTCGATAACCTCATCGAGGTTGCCTTGAGCGCGGTGGACGTCGATCAACCCCATCCGCGCTGAGAGCGATGTTTCATCGATTGTATCGAGCACGCGCCGGAGCGTGGTCTCCGCTTCGTTATATTCCTCCTCCGCCAGATAGAGAAGGGCCAAGCTTACGTGCGTGTCCTCTTCCGCCGGATACTGCTCGGACAGTTGCTCCAGCGTCTCGATTGCATCGGCGGACGCTCCGCTCCGGTGGTGGGTATGCGCCAAGAGAACGCCTCCCCTTAGGGGATCCGCCTCTTCGAAAGTGCGCGCCATCTCCAGCGCTTCGTCCTCCCGCCCTTCTTCCACGAGCAAATGCACGGCCTCGGTGTAAGCTTCCTCGTAATCGGTTCTTAGGGCGACCGCCTCTTCAAAGGCTTCCAAGGCGTCTTCGATCTCACCTAACGCGGCATACGCCCGGCCTTTGCCCAAATAAGCGGTGGCGTTTTCCGGATTGGCGGCGATGGCGCGTTCGTATTCATCCACCGCCTCGGAATGGCGGCCAAGGTGGAGGTAGGTATCGCCGCGTTCTTGAAGCTGTTCGCTGCGGCGTCCGCCGCATCCCGTTAACCCTGTGGCGACTAATACTGCGGCCAGGCCAGCGCAAAACAGGGTTCGTGTGGGGAAAGTATACTTGTGCGCCATTGCTCGAATCTCCTCACGCCAAGTGAATGGGGTTAATGGTTAAAGTTCTTATCAAAGGTCGTACGGACCGTACTATATGGTTTCAAAGAACCGCCACAGCGCTCCTGTCTTATGGAGACGCCAGCGGTAATCCATCCATCTAGGGCACCGTGTCCAAGAGAATGGGCGTGGCCTGCGCCGCAAAGTCTTTCAAAAGGTCAAATGTGGCTTCTTCTCCCATGGGGCCCACCATGGTCGACACGCGGATCATGGCGGACGGCGTCGTTCCATGAGTCACCTGGTACCGGGCCCAGTGGAAGCTGTTAATAAAGAAGTTGCCTGTGAGGTGGTCATCGGTCTTAAACCAGTACAGTACCGCTTCCCGCTGATCGCCCTTGACCAGCACCAATTTCCGGGCCTCAAACATGACGCCGATGGGAACAGTGGTCTGTTCGCGGATTTCCCATCCGGCCCCTACAATACAAACCTCGGGAAAATGAAGGCTGCGGCGGGTGGCGCCGGCATGCACGATGGTGAGTTGAACAGGCCAATTTGTCGGTCCCGTATAATTTCGGATGAGGATGTTGCTGGTCTCGAGGACGCGTTTGGTCCGTTCGTCCACCTCCTCATCTTCTCCATGCTGCCTGTACTCGCCCAACTGACGAGGGACGTCAAGCACATACTCTTCACCCGCTCCGTCCACCGCTTGGGCTTGGTTCATCCGAATGGTGTGGTTCATGGCCAAGGCCATGGCGAGAAGGCCGATTGCGATCACGTAATGTTTCATGGTTAAGCCGTCTCCTTATCCGAGGGCGGCGGCCCATTTGGGGACGCGTCTTCCGACTCGGTCGTGTCAGGCGCCAACCGGCGCAAGAGACTCTCCAAAGAAAAGAACAAGATGAAAGCGACCACAAATATGAGGACGCCCGATATATCGTGAAATGTTCCC
>PUOI01000600.1 GCA_003552765.1 Candidatus Hydrogenedentota bacterium
GGCGCCGCGAGCGGCAACAATACGCCGGCCCCCGTTCCCACATCCAGGACCCGTTCGCCAGGCCGCAACGCCAGCGTCTCGACTATCCCCGCCAGGTTCTCCGGGTGTTCGGGCCCCATGTGCGCGTCCCATTCGTGGGCCACACTGTCAAAGAAGGCGCGATTGTACAGGTCGAGGTTGTCTAGGCCGGTTTCGTTGCGCGCATCTTCCATGAAGGCCATCTCCTGCGTTTCGGACTCAGACCGGCGGCGGCCGCGAAAATGAGGGCGGATACAATCACGATGGACGCGCCCGCGGGCAAATCCCAGAAATACGAGGCGGCCAGCCCGACCCAGCACGACGCCACGCCAAACGAAGCCGACAACACAATCATCCGCCGTAAACTGTACGTGAGTTGTAACGCAGCCGCCGCCGGATTGATAAGCAGGCTATACACCAGCAGTCCGCCAATGACCGGCAACGAGGAGGCGATCACGGCGCCCGTCCCGAAGAGAATGCCATACGTCACGACAGCGGCCGGCACGCCCGCGGCCATGGCGGTTTCGCGATGACACACCACGGCCTGGATCTCCTTGAAGAATCCGCCCACGAACAGCAGGCACATCGCAGCGGTAACGCCAAGCACCGCGATATCCGTCCCGCCCGCCGTGAGGATGCTGCCCCAGAACAGAGTGAGCGACGTGGCGCGGGCCTCTGGAGCGAGCCCGAAGAACAAGAACGCCAGTCCTATCATGAGCGTGAAGATGATCCCAATGGAGGCGTCTGGGCTGAGGTCGCCTTGTTCCGCCAAGGGTCCCACGACGGCGGCGGCCGCCAAACTGAACGTCAACGCCAGCGTCAAGGGGGGAAACCCCAGCCACACCGCGCACAATGCCCCAGCGAACGCGGCATGCGCTATACAGACGCTAAGGAAGGCGAGATGCATCGTCACGATGAAGGCGCCCGCGATACCGCAAATGACGCCGGTGAGAAGCCCCGCCAACACGGCCGCCATCAGGTAGTCATGCGGAAGCCATTCCCAAATCATCGCGCCGCCCTTGAGCGCATCACGGTCTCTTCGCCACCGTTATCGCCGCCTTCGTCAAAAGGATAGCCCCCGGCTTCAAAGCCATAAAGGGCGCGAATCTCACGCGGTTCAAGGAGGGCCTCGCGCGGCCCATCGCGCCACAGCCGGCCGTCCTTCAGCAGCAGCAACCGGCGCGCCGCCATTGGCAACGCCGGAAGGTCATGGGTTACGTAGAGGATGGTCGCGCCGGTGTCGCGGTGAAGGGATTGAACAAGTCCGATCACGTCGTGCTGCGCCTGCGGGTCAATGGAACTCGCGGGTTCGTCGAACAGGTACACGCCGGGCTCTTGAACCAGCACCCGCGCGATCGCCGCACGCTGATACTCGCCGCCCGAGAGCTGTCCCAACGGACGCGCGGCCAACTCCCCCACTCCAACCCGGTCGAGCGCCTCGTCAACCTTGCGCCAATCCTCGTGGCCGGGGCGTTTGAGCCATCCCAACTGCCCCAGCCGGCCCGTCATCACGCTCTCCCGCACGGTGATGGGCAAGCGCGGATCCGGCCGGCGGAGTTGCGGCACATAGCCGATGCCCGCGCGCACGCGGTGCCCCGCCCAGCCGTGGGGATCGGCTCCCCCAACACGCACGCTCCCGCGCGTCAAGGGACACATGCCGTTGACCGCGGTGAGTAAGGTCGTTTTGCCGGCCCCGTTGGGACCGATAACGCCCACGAACTCCCCGGCGTTGATCTGTACGGATACGCCCTCCAGACCGAGCTGATTCTGGCGGACAACCGTCACATCCCGCAGTTCCAGTGCGGCGCTCACGAATTCGCGTCCTCCAACGCCTCGGTGAGTTGCGTGATGTTGTGTTCGAGAGTCGCTTCCCACGTCGAGGTCTCGGGGATGGCGCGGGGAAAATTGGTCAACACGGCGTGCCCCGCGCCAAGCTCACGGGCCATGCGCGCGCCCGCACCGGGATCACCGCTCTGGAGGTTGTCCACCACCAGCAACGCCCCGGCTTCCCTTCCTTGCGCCAGCAGACGCTCAATCGCGGCGACGCTGAGATCCTCGGGCGCTCCATACACCCCGGCAATCTCAAACCCCGCCCATTCCAGGAAGTCCGCCTGCATCTCGGCGGATAGCACCGCCACCCCGTCCGCTTCTGCCGCATCCAGGGCTTCTCGCGCTTCGGCGGCCTTTTCTTCTATGAGGGCGGTGCGCCCGGCAAGTCTTTCGGAGAGTCCAGCATCGTCCGAGGAGCCATTGGCGGGTTTGATGGGCTCCAGCAATTCCGCGATGCGTTCCGTGGCGGCCCGCTGCGCTTCGGGCGTCATCCAGTTGCCATCGATGTACAGGATGTGAACCTGTTCCTCTGGCGTCCGCGCGGTGCGCAAGCCTTCCTGGACGTTGCCCATGGCCTCTTGCCAGGGATGCAACAGCACGGCCTCGCTCGTTCGCAAGGCGTTGATGTGGCTGGGCTTCATGTCGAACTGGCTGGGACACAAGGCGGGTGGGAACAGCGAACGAACATTGACCCAATCCCCGGCGAGGTCCTCGAGGATCACCTCAATGTGGGAACTGCCGGCGACGACGCTGTTCTCATCGCCGTCGAAAACGGCCCCGCAACCGGCCGCCATCACAACGCCAATGACGGCCAGCGCCGGTAAGGTAAAGCGTCTTGAGAGCATCAACAACTTACCCCAATCCATAGTGACTCACTTGCCGGATAACGCCGGGATCATCCACCAAGGGGAATTCCTCTGGATACCGCACGAACCTCGCATGACCATCCATGTACAACACATTGGAACCGCCAGGGATATGATTGAAGACCATGCTTCCCGCCGTATCGCCGCCATGCGCCGCCGTTCCGAACGTGTCGAACATCACGGCCATGGTGCTTTGGGCCTGCGCACCCGCGGCCGGGTTATTGATGTCGGTAATGGCGAAACGCTCCACGCCCTCGCGCAGCCGCGCGACCGTGCTGCCCCCGCCAAACCCCGTACCAAGACGATTAACCCAGGGCAAGGTTTCCTCCAACTGCAGATCACGGCTCCAGTCTTTGAGAAACACCGGCATCGTCACGGTAGCCCCGCCCCAATCGGGAGATATCTGACCAAGATTTTCGTGGGTCCCTGTCGCGTTCCAGACTCCGTAGAACTCATCCACATTAGTCATCGCGTATCCGTGATACCAATAGGAGCGCCCCAGCTTCGCAGCGCGGAAATAGCGCATGCTCAACCGGTCTCCCCTCTCCTCCGCCGCCTCTAGGTGCTCTTCGAGCGAACCGTCAGGCAACCGATCCCGGACATGCTGGCCATCGCCCTCTGCCCCAGTATCCGACGGGCACTGCGCCGCGCTAAGGTCCGTGAAGTAGTCCGCGTAGAAGCCCTCTGGATCCGGGGCCGCAAACATGGGAACCCCGCCGGGATTTCCGAAAGGCGCCAACGGGGGATATGCCTGGGCCCTATTCTCCTGCGCGTACATCTGGAAACTGAGCCCGAACTGACGCAGATTGTTGGCGCAAGAGGCCCGGCGGGCGGCCTCCCGTGC
The DNA here is from genome assembly GCA_003552765.1 of Candidatus Hydrogenedentota bacterium. Lineage (GTDB taxonomy): Bacteria > Hydrogenedentota > Hydrogenedentia > Hydrogenedentales > SLHB01 > SKRY01. Next base: position 3,559 of record PUOI01000600.1, read on the forward strand.
GCGCGCCAGCGCCGGCAATAGAATAGCCGCCAAAATACCGATAATGGCGATGACCACAAGCAGTTCAATCAAGGTAAAACCACTTCTACGCACTGGACAATCCTCCGCGTGTGTTGCTCTTACATTGTTGTTCCAATGGAATAAGCACATAACCACACCGCCATCCCTTGGGAACAGCGGCCCCCCGGCCAGTGCGCGCTACACTACACCAGTTTAGGGCTCAGGTTCAAAACCCTGGGTCAATCCTTCCAGCGGAAGCGGCACAAGGGAGGGAAAACAAATGCCCTGTCTGAGCCTTGACGGCGTCTACTCCTGATCTTCCTGACCTCCGCTTAGCAGACGATGCTCTTCGGCGTATCCCCGCAGCCGTTCGCGCAACAGCTTCCGGCCCCTGTACAATCGCGACATCACTGTCCCGAGAGGACAGTCCATAACCGCGGCGATCTCCTTGTAGGACTTATCCTCGAGATCGGCCATAATAACGGCTTGTTTGAAGTCATCCGGGAGGGATTCGATCGCGAGTTTTACCTCGTCATCCAGCAGTTCGAAAAGCTCATTTGAACTGTTGTCCTTGGGCTCGTACGGCACGGAAGGATCGGGGGCCGTGTTCTTGGCGGGCTCTGTGCCGCTGAGTTCCACAAAGGTGGGTCTGCGCACCTGACGGCGGTATTCATTAATAAATGTATTACGCAGAATAGTGAGCAGCCAGGCCTTGATGTACGTGCCTTCCCGGAATTTGTCGTGAAACCGCAGCGCCTTCAGCACCGTGTTTTGCGTCAAATCCTGGGCGTCCGTGGCGTTCCGCGTGAGTTTCAGCGCCACGGCATACAGCATGTCCATATGCGAAAGAATGAGATCCTCGAACTCACTGGATCTATCTTCCGGGTTCGCTGCTTTCATTGTGACAGAGCGCCATCTCAGAAGTAGGGTTGAATGACACGGCGGTAGAAAGCAGCCAGTCCCCCTGCTGCTCCCCCGCGAAGTGGTGTAAAGATGTTGGTCCAATCGTACCAGGGAACCCCGCTGACAATCAATTGGCGACAGGTTAGCGAACCTCGAAAACCATGCGAAGCCCCCGTTTTGTGGTTCAGCGGCCCTGACAGCGGGATTCCGCTGGACAGCGGGCCGATTTCCGTTGCCTGGGAATGGCGGAAGCGCCTTGCCGGGTTAGAATACGGCGGGATGAGGCGAAGCGGAGTGGTCCGCCTCATCCCTTTCCGCCTATTGCCGAATCGACCCAACACCGCAGATACTGAGATGTTGTGAGCACAACCCCGAGAGGCGCCCGAAAACGTTACGTAGCCGAAGCGTTCACGGACAAACCGCTCTCGTTTCGAATACGCCCTTCCTTATGGATGTGGTAAGAAAAGCATGCCGCGCCTCAGTGTTCCTCCACAATGGAGGGGCTTTCCAAGAGACCGATGTAGTCCTCGAGAGTGGCCCCCGCCAGGCATGTTTCGATGATCTGCTTCCCGAGGGGCATGAGTTCGGGGTGTAGGAACTTGCGCAGTTGCCGGTGGAAGAATTCGGTTAGAATATCCGCACCCTTATCATACGCCTCGATCCCTACTTCCGGCTGGGTCTCGACCTGTAGCAGCCAATGGCCGATGGTTTGGCCTTCGACCATGATGGTATCCAGCGAGTAGCCCAGCAGCGGACAGCGGGAGGGGACCACCTGCTGCGGCGTGAACCAGGCGCCGCCCCGGCGGGCCAGGTAATCGCGCGCTATCCACTGGGGCATGAAGCCAACTTTCCACGCGCCAACGTGCTGGTTCGGACATATGATATAGCGCACCTCGGGCGTATCGACGATTTGCTGGAGCAGCAGGTTGGCCTGGTCGACCTTGCGGCCCGTGGCAAACGGCCAGTAGGAGCCAACTCCTTCCGAACTCATTTCGTCGGTCTCGACAATGCTTGGGTTGTCGCTGCCCCGCGGCGAGACAAGCCGCCAGAGCCACGCCAGAGCGGGGGGAAGCACGTGGAAGATACCGAATATGCCATATGACGGCTCGTCGGCGGTGCAGGGCGGTGTGCGGATCCCAAAACTGCGCACATCCACACGCACCGGCCCATCCAAGACATCGGGCACGATCCGCCTAGGCAGAATAACCCGGGGATTCGGGCAGGGGCGCCCTGGGGCATCCTCGATATGTTCCCAGATGAGCGCTGTACTTCCAGGCGCTGCGTCAATATTCAGAAACAGAAGCGGTTCCGGGGCATGTACGGTAGTCGATTCGAGGTGAGGATCGGTGCCGTAGCGATCGATGTGGTTGGTCCGGACGAACCACGCGTCTTCGGCGTCCATCAAGGCCAGGCGTCCGTCGCCGCGGTCGAGGGATGGGTGCGACAGGGCCATATCGTCCGTGATGGGCCGGATATCACAATTACGGGGCACGACAATAAGCCATTTTTCGTTATTGATCGTATTTGTGCCCAAGAGTAGACGGCCGTCGGGTTGGCGGTGGATCTGCTCGAGCATCTCGCTCTTGCCGCCGCCGCTGGCGCCTTCGTGCATAATCGTGAGGCGGTTGTCGTAGGGGGTAATCACCTGCACCGTCGAGCAATGGTTGGTAACCCAGGATTCCTTTTCACCGAGGTTGATCAGCACCCCGTAAACCCCCTTCTTCGCGCTGGGACCCGGATATAGGTTGTAGCTGAACAGCTCGTGAAGCCCGCGCAGACGGTTATGCACCACGACCTGTTTGCCATCGAAATGCGTGTGCCGCATGGGCGGGGCCACGTAAATGATGGACTTTGGCGCGAAATCCTCGGGCAGCTCTTGTGGGTCGAGAATGCCCTGAAGCTGGGCCAATCCAAGCGCAAAGAACCCGGCGTTGGCCGGACACACCGCCATCGCGTCCACGCCCACCCCACGCGCACCC
>PUOI01000372.1 GCA_003552765.1 Candidatus Hydrogenedentota bacterium
CGTCATCCCGCCATTCCGGGCTCCTAAATTCGAAGGCGTAGCGATGCCCCGATGGGAGGGCTTCCATAAAAGCCTCAAGCCGTTCCAGGTCAACCCTAAGATTTGGGGGAAGCTGAAAAAGAACCGGGCCCAGCTTTTCCCCCAGCACCTCCACGCCGCCGAAAAACTTCGTCAGTCCCTGCTCCGGGTCTTTCAACTTCTTCATGTGGGTGATGTACCGGCTGGCTTTCACAGCGAATCGAAAGCCTGCCGGCACGGAATCCCGCCATTGCTCCAACGTCTCCGGTTTGGGAAGCTGGTAAAAGGTGTTATTGACCTCGGCCGCGCGAAAATACTGGACGTAATGTCCGAGAAACTCCCGGGAAGGCATCTTCTCCGGATAGAAGGGGCCTTTCCAATGCGTGTAGTGCCAGCCGGAGGCCCCTACATACAACGCTGGAAGCTTCTGCGGCGCCATAATCTACCTCTATTCCCCTTTATTCAATGCGCTCCAGGGTCAGCGTCATCCCCTCGGCGATCGAAGCAAGCTGACGGGGGTCGCCATCCACTTCACCGATGACGTTGCACGCCGTGACCAAGCGGCACTCGTTCCCCTCGGAGATGGGCGTTGGGCCATACGCCAAGGCCACGGCTTGCCCTTGCACCCAATAGCAAATCGTTCCGGGATCCACCACCTGCTTCGGCTCGCTGTCCAAAGAGACGTCTAAGGGAACGACAACGTACGCCTCTTCGCCCCACGTGTTCGCCGGCCCCTCACACGGAAGAGCCCCGGCCAGTTTTTGCGCCGTTTCGGAATCGTTCAGCGTTCCCGTGACTTCTCCGTTGTCCCAACGAATGCGAATCCGCGTCATAAATTCCTCCACTTCGCGCTGCTCTCCAATTCACGTTCAAGCGGCGAGGGCGCCGCTTCTACGGACGATTCGGTCATCGACTAAGCCTTACGGGGTCAAGCATCCTCGTATTCAGCGATGTACTCATCCGTGCGCTCCCGCATATCCTCCAAGACATCGGCGTATTCGGGGTCATCCGCGAAGTTTTCGAGCTGATCGGGATCCTCCTCGAGGTCGTGAAGGAACTCATAGTCGTGCTCGAAATAGCGGGCGTAGACATAGCGCTCGTCCCGCACGCCTTCCCATTGCGGGATTTGATCGTGATCGAAGAGATGTTCGCAGAAGAAATCAGTGCGCCAGTCCTCGGGTTCTTCGCCGGCCATCCAAGGAACAAGACTGCGCCCCTGATAAATCCCGGGCTTTTCGATGCCCGCGAGTTCGAGCATGGTGGGCGCGAGATCGGTGTTGAGCGCCATGCCTTCGGGGACCGTCCCGCGCGCCTCGTCCGGCATCCGGGGATCGTAAATCACCAACGGCACGCGCAGCGACTCCTCGTAGTGCGACCATTTGCCCGCGAAACCCCGCTCGCCCAAATAGAACCCGTTATCGCTGGTGAAGATGACGACGGTGTTATCCGCCAAGCCCTGCTCTTCCAGCGTGTCCAGCACCCGGCCCATGGCGTAGTCGATGCCCGTAATCATCCGGAGATAGGCGCGCATATTCGTCTGATACTTTTCGGGCTCATCCCAACGCCAGTAATACCGGACCCGGTTCATCGATTCCTTGAGAAAATCGGGCTGGCTCTCGAAGATCTCGGGATCGTTCAAGCGCGGTTCTGGCATGTCCATGGTGTGGTAGTACTTATGCGCCGACTTGGGCCATGGGAAATGTCCCACGCCGGGTCGGTGGTCTCCATCCTCGGCGTGGGGCGCATTGAAGCTAACCGACAAGCAGAAGGGCTGATCCGCCGGGTTGTCCTTGAGGAAATCAATGGCGTGATTCGCGCACACATCGGTCTCGTGCAGAAACGTTCCGTCGGGCTGCTCGTGCCAATAGGGACTGCGGCCCACAGCCTGGAAGAAATCGAACATCCGCTCGCGGCCGTCGCCTTCGACCCCAACCCCGAACTTGCCAATGAGCCCCGTGCGGTAGCCGTTCTCGCGAAGTTGAACCGGATAACTCACATCCGTGTAAGCTTCGCGAATGGGAGGCGTCCCGAAGGTATAGCCGTGCGTGCGTTCCGTGAGCCCCGTGAGAACCGACGCGCGGCCGGCGGCGCAAATGGACGTCGTCACGAAGGGATGGCGGAAGCGAACGCCCGCCTCGGCCAAACCGTCAATGACAGGCGTTTGGAGGACGGGATGGCCCGCGCATCCCAGAATGTCATCCCGTTGGTCGTCGGTCAAAAAGAACAAGATATTGGGCGGGCGTTCCGGATTCCGGATGTCCGCGGCGCCTCGCCCCCACGGAAATGCCCCGCCCAGCGCGCCCGCCACCGAGGCCGCGCCTGCCGTCTTCAAAAAACTCCGCCTGGAAACTTCGCTCATGCCGTCTATCCTTTCGTGTTTTTGGCTGCCCCTATTCTACACCTCCGCCCGAAAACGTGTCTAAGCCCCCACACCGGCAACTCAGCCACGGCATAGTCTCATGACTTGCGGAGCTTGCGCCACAACGTGTTGCGGCCGATGCCCAGAATCCGGGCGGCTTCGCTGCGGTTGTGCCGGCAATGGCGCAGGACCATTTCGATGTGACGCTGCTCGACTTCGGAAAGGGGAAGCAATTCGGGCTCTTCCTTGGCGGCGCCCCCGCTAATGGCCCGCTGCACCATGATATCGGTCTCGCCGGGCTGAAGCGGCAGGAAGATATAGCCGTATACGCCTTGCCGCATGGCGCGCACCGCTTCCGGGATGTCCCCAGCCGTGGCGATAAGCAGCGCCGGCCCGTTTCGCGCGGCTTCAATGGCCTCTTCCGCCTGGCCCGCAATCACGACGTCCGCATCCGTATCGGCGATTTCGTGGCCGCCGTTCCTGAGAATCGCCGCCAACGTAACGCGCAACGCGGGATCGTCTATTTGAAGTCTTACACGCCCCATGCGCCTAGCCTACACGTTTGCGGGCCTCTCTTTCCATTCGCGAAAGCTTCTTCGCCATTGGCGGCTCACTTGGGCGTTGCGCCGTTCCGTTCTCCCTTGCTACTATTACTCCGAGCAAGCTGAATCGTCAGGCAGGGACGCTGCTCCAGCGATTGACATCCTGCGTATCCTCCGTATCACCGTCTTGCAGGCGTCTTATGTGCCGGCAAGATGCCGGCGGTACGAATTATTCCCCCCTTTTTAATGGGGGGCAGGGGGATGTAAACAGCCGGGTTTTTTCAGACCGCAACCCCGTTCGTGATTGGAGTCCCATTCCCATGACCGCACCGGCCGTGACCCTTACCACCGATTTTGGCTGGCGGGATCCCTATGTCGCCGCTATGAAAGGCGTCATTGCCTCCTTCTGTCCGGAGGCCGCCGTGACCGATTTGAGCCATTGCATCGGCGCGCAACGAATCACGGAAGGGGCGCTGTTTCTGGCGGCCGCCTTGCCGTGGTGGCCGCGCCGAACCATCCATGTGGCCGTGGTGGATCCCGGCGTGGGAAGCAGTAGGCAACCCGTGGTCATCTGGGCGGGCGGCCATATCCTCGTGGGACCGGATAATGGCCTGTTCACGTTGGCGCTGGAGAGCCTTGGCTTTGAGACGGCCCGGCGGATAGAAAACCCGGCGTGCATGCTCGCCGACATCAGCCCCACCTTCCATGGCCGCGATGTGTTCGCCCCCACGGCGGGCTGGCTCGCCGCGGGCGGCAAGGGCGAGGAAGTGGGCCCCTTGGCCGAGGAGTTGGTGTCCCTTGATATGCCCACGCCCCATGAGCCCGATCCCGACACCATTGTTGGAGAAGTCATCCACATCGATCACTTCGGCAATGGACGCACGAACATCAGCCGGGCGCAGTTGAAAGATGGGGGACGGGTGCGGGCCGGGTTCCGGGATATCGGCCCTGTTCGCGCCACCTATAGCGACGTGGAGGCTGGCGAAGCGCTCGCGCTCATCGGGAGCACCGGCCATCTGGAAATCGCCGTGCGCAACGGCAGCGCGGCGCAAACCTTGGGCATCGGCCTCGGAAGCCCGGTCCGGGTCCGCCGCAAGTAACAGGAATTGGAGCGTCCATCCCCCATGACAACCCTGCACCAATCGGTCTCCATCGAACCCCGGCGCAACCTCGATTGCGCGATCGACATCCCCGGCTCAAAGAGCTGCACGGCCCGGGCGCTCGTCATGGCCATGTTGACGCACGGCCAAAGCACGCTCCACCAGACGGCGGAGTGCGACGATACCGATTGTATGTTGGCGGGCATGCGGGGGTTGGGCATACCCGTGGAACACAAGCCGGAGACCATCACCGTGGAGGGCGGCGAGTTACGTCCTCCCTCCGCGCCGCTCCATCTCGGTAACTCGGGCACCGCCGTGCGTTTTCTCACCGCGGCGTGCGCCGCCTTGAACGGGACCGCCGTGCTCGACGGCGTACAGCGCATGCGCGAACGCCCTATCGGGGACCTGGTGGAGGCGTTACAGCATTGGGGCGTGGAGGCCGAGGCGCCGACGGGCTGTCCCCCCGTGACGGTGCGGTCGACCGGACGGTTTGGCGGCCAGACGCACATCCGGGGCGCCGCCAGCAGCCAGTATCTCACGGGCCTTCTTCTCGCCGCGCCCCGCGCCACGGAAACCGCCGAAATCGCCGTCGAGGGCGAGCTGGTGTCGAAGCCGTACATTGATCTCACCCTCGCCATGATGCGCGAGCGAGGTGTGGAGCCCCAGCGGGACGGCTACCAGCGCTTCACCATTCCCGAAGACCAGCACTACGCGCCCGGCGCGTACACCATCGAGGCGGACGCCTCCGGCGCGTCGTATTTTTTTGCGGCGGCCGCCATCGCGGGGGGACGCGTGCGCGTCAACAACCTTACCACGGCCAGTCACCAAGGCGACGCCCAGTTCGCGCACGTACTCGAAGCCATGGGCTGCGCGCTGGAAGAGGGCGACGGCTGGATGGCGGTCACGGGCGGCGACGTCCTGCGGGGCATCGACGCGGATCTCAACGCCATGCCCGACATGGCCCAGACCTTGGCGGTGACCGCCCTGTTCGCGGACAGCCCCACGGTCATTCGCAACGTCGGCAACCTGCGCATCAAGGAATGCGACCGGCTGAGCGCCACCGCCACCGAATTGCGCAAGCTGGGCGCCGGGGTGGAGGAATTCGAGGACGGGTTGCGAATCATCCCCTGGGAATGGCGCGCCGCGGCCATCGACACCTACGACGACCATCGCATGGCCATGAGTTTCGCCATGGCCGGGCTGCGCATCCCCGGCGTCACCATCAACAACCCGGCCTGCGTCTCCAAGACTTTCCCCGACTTCTTTGAGCGTTTCGCCCAACTCACATAGAATCCAGGCCGGCAGCGCGGGATTGTCCCCGTCATCGCCCCTCCCTGATCACGCCTCGTCGTATTGAGGGATGCGCATTTGTTCGCCATCGCGCAGGGCGGACTCGTTGGCGATGATGCCTGGAACGGTGTAGGCCAGGGCTTCGTAGACATCGATGGCCGGCCGCCGTTCGTTGACGAGGGCGTCGATGAACTCGTGGCAGAGGAAGGTGTGGGAGCCCTCGTGGCCGCTGGGCTGACGCAACGGTTCAGGCAGCATGCCGGTCTCCCACCACTGGGTCTGCTCGTATTGCTCAAGGGAAGGCGGCTCGCGGTGAAACCGGCCATCGTCCAATCGCGTTTGCTCGCCTGGATGCACCATGACGGGTCCCACGCCATGGGGATGGGGAAGGAAGAAGCTCTTCTTGGTTCCAAACCATTGCGCACGCTCGGTCTGCCGGTGGCCCCCGTACCGGTGGACTTGGGCCCGGTGAGCGTGGCCTTCGCTAGTCTTGAAGAAGGCGGTCTGGTTCCAGAAGGGATTATCGTAGGCGTTGTCCGGATGAAACGGCGAATCCTCGTCTCCCCAGCCGATGCAGGTCACCTCGGTCAAGCGCTCGCCCGTAAGGCCAACGATGAAGGCGGTGTTGTGGGTGGGATAGAGCATCGGGGGATAGCCATAACGCCAGGTGGGTTCCCCATTCTCGATCCATAGGCTCTCGATGCCGGCGTGGTTGTACTCGGACTCGGAGTAATAGATTTCGCCGAACCGGCCTTCCTCCCACCACTTCCGCGCCGAAATCATCCCCTGGTGGTAATAGCTGGTCTCGGCCATCATGTAGGTGAGGCCTGTTTCCTTGACCGTTTCGAGAAGCTCCTCACATTCCTCGAGATGGCAGCCCGCGGGCACGGCGCAGATCACGTGTTTGCCCTCCTTCATGCAGGCCACGCTGTGCTTCACGTGATCAGGCGCGCCGGTGAAGACGGCGACGGCGTCGATGGCGTCATCCAGGATGAGCTGCTCCAGCGACTCGTAGCCTTTGTCGCAGTGATAGGTTTCCTTAAGCAACTCCAGCCGCTCCGGCCGCAGATCGCTCACGGCTTCCACAACGCAGTTGGGATGTTGACGCCACCAG
>PUOI01000602.1 GCA_003552765.1 Candidatus Hydrogenedentota bacterium
GGTTACGAAGTTCAGGCCGTGATACCGCAGGAAGAGGAAGTGCTGGCGCCTATTCCGGACGACCCCGCCTACCTGCAGCCACGGGCGCCGGTGGTGACCGTCATGGGGCACGTGGACCACGGGAAGACGTCTCTGTTGGACCGGGTCCGCGAGGCGAACGTCGCCGAGGGCGAGGCGGGCGGCATCACCCAGCATATCGCCGCTTATGACGTTCAGATGCCCAACGGCCGCGTGGTGTTCTTGGATACGCCCGGTCACGAAGCCTTTACGCAGATGCGCGCACGCGGCGCACAGGCCACCGACGTGGTGGTGCTAGTCGTGGCCGCGGACGACGGCATCATGCCTCAGACCGAGGAAGCCATCGACCACGCCCGGGCCGCCAGCGTACCCATTGTTGTCGCCGTGAACAAATGCGACAAACCGGACGCCCAGCCCGACAAGATTCGCCAGGAACTCACCCGGTACGACCTCGTCGACGAGGCCTGGGGCGGAAACACGATCATCCGCAACATTTCGGCCAAACAAGGCGATGGCGTAACCGACCTCATGGAGATGCTGGTGCTTGAATCGGATCTGCTTGAACTCAAGGCGAATCCGGACAAGCGGGCGCAGGGCGTCGTGATCGAGTCGGAGATATCGCGGGGACAGGGTCCGGTCGCCTGGGTCCTCATTCAAGAGGGCACCCTTCGGCCCGGCGATGTGTTTCTCGCGGGCGAGACGTATGGGCGCGTCCGGACCATGATTGACTCCCATAACAAACAGGTCGATGAAGCGGGCCCCTCGACGCCCGTGGTGGTCACCGGTTTCGAGCGCCCCGCCGACGCGGGAGACCACTTCATCCAAGTGGCCGAGGAACGAATCGCAAGGGAGATTGCGGAAAAGCGCCAGGAAATCAGCCGTCAGAAACAAGGCGCGGCGCAGCGCAAGATTACGCTCGAAGACTTGCAGGCCCGGTTGGCCTCTGGCGAGAAGCGCGAACTCAACGTGGTGCTCAAGGCCGACGTTCAGGGCACGGTGGACGCATTGTCCTCAAACCTCTTGAAGCTGGGCAACGAAGAGGTCCAGCTGCAGCTCGTGCACACCGGCGTGGGCGGCGTCAACGAATCCGACGTGCTCTTGGCGAGCGCAAGCGAAGCCGTGATTATTGGTTTCCACGTGACCGCCAACCAGCGCGCCGTGAAACTGGCCGAGCAAGAGGGGGTGGATATCCGCACCTATCGCGTCATTTATGAGGCCATCGACGATGTGCGCAAGGCCATGGAAGGGCTGCTTGAACCCGACATGCGCGAGGTCGTGACGGGCCACGCCGAGATTCGTCAGGTCTTTCGGGCCTCCGGCCTGGGCAATATCGCGGGCTGTTATGTGACCGACGGGGAGATTACCCGCAACAGCCACGCCCGCATTGTTCGCGACGGCATCGTGATTCGCGAGGGCCGCATCGGTTCGCTTAAACGCCTCAAGGACGACGCCCGCACGGTATCGTCGGGATATGAGTGCGGGATTAAGTTTGACAACTACGAAGACATCCGCGTGGGCGATATCATCGAAACCTATCGCCAGGAAGCGGTGGCCAAGACCTTGGCCTAGAGGCAAGGCCGTGATCATTGGAGTGCTCGAACTCCACTTCCTCATACCAGGCTCCCGTTCCTTAAAGGAAAAACGCCGGGTGATGAGCAGTCTCAAGCAGGTGTTGCGCAAGCGTCACAACTGCTCGGTGGCCGAGACCGATCACCAGGAACTCTGGGGCCGGGCGCAGTTGGCCGTGTGCATAGTGGCTCAGCACGAACGGGATGTGCGCGAGCAACTCGACAAGGTGGTCCGGTTCGCCGAAACCCATGCGGACGCCGAACTCGTCGACCACGACATAGAGCTTATATAGATGCAAGAAGGCAGGCCGAGGCGGGTCGCGGAGTTGATTCGCCAGGAAATCGCTCAATTGATGATGCAGGGCGTGAAGGATCCCCGCATTGGTTTTGTGTCGATCATGGATGTGCACATGTCCAGGGATCTTCGCTACGCCCGTGTGTACGTGAGCCTCTACGGCGACGAAAGCGAGCGCAAGGCGTCGATGGCTGGTCTACAGCAATCCACGGGGTGGATCCGGCGCGAGATCGGCAAGAAACTGCGGCTGCGCTATACCCCTGAGTTGCGTTTCCTCGAAGACGAGACCCTGGACCGCGTGTTTCACCTCGAAGACGTGTTCAAGGAATTGCGGGAGGAAGAGCCGGGTCATGACGCCAATGAGCAACGTTGATCTCGCTGGCGCCGTTGCTCGGCTGCGGACCGCGGGAAGCGTTGTCATCACGAGTCACCTGGATCCCGATGGGGACGCGATCGGCAGCACGCTTGCCTTGGCGGACCTCGCGCGAGCCCTCGGGATACGCGAGGTGCAATGCCTGAACAACGATCCCGTGCCCTCCCTGTACCAATGGCTTCCCGGCGCCAGCCAAATTGAAACACCGGAAAGCGCCGGGAACACCGTTCGTGATCTGGCCGTGGTGGTGGATACGAGCGTATGGGACCGCCTTGGCGCGGCCGGGGATGCGGTCCGGCAAGCGCGGGAAGTGCTGGTGCTGGACCATCACCTCGCGGACGCACCCATCGGCGATCGTTTCCTTGTGGACCCCGGATACGCGGCCTCTGGCGAGCTGGTGATGGAACTCCATGACGCCGCGGGCGTGGACATCAGGGGCGAGACCGCGGAAGCTCTATACGTCGCCATCGCCACCGATACCGGCGGTTTTCGCTTCAGCAACACCACCCCGCGCACCCACCGCCTGGCCGCCCGCCTGGTGGAAATGGGGCTTGACGTCGCGGCCATCTCGGAGCGGATCTTCGATGGGATGAGCCCCACCAAGTTCGAGCTGTTGCGGCGCGCCTTGGGGCGGGCTGAATTCGCCGCGGACGGCGCGGTTGTCCACTCCGCGATCTTGCAGGAGGACATCCAAGCCGCGCAGGCCGGTCCCGACGAAGTGGACGGCCTCATCAAATACCTCCGCAACGTGGACAGTGTACAAGTCGCAATAATGTTCCGGGAACTGGACGATACCACCACCAAAGTGAGTATGCGATCCCGCAACGGATTTAATTCGGCCGAATTCTTGCAGCAGTTTGGAGGCGGCGGGCATGCGCTTGCCGCCGGGGCGACCCTGGCGTTGCCCTTGGAAGAAGCCCGCGGTGTCTTGTTGGACCGCGTGACGCCTATCGTTGGAGAGACCTCTTGAAGGGTATTTTGCTAGTGGATAAACCCGTGGGCTGCACTTCCCACGACGTGGTGGACATGATTCGGCGGGCGGCGGGCATTCGCCGCGTAGGCCACACCGGCACGTTGGATCCCAACGCCACTGGCTTGCTGATCCTGTGCCTGGGGCAGGCCACGCGGCTGTCCGAGTTTCTCATCGGACTGGACAAAGTCTACGAAGGGGCCATGCTGCTCGGGACCGTCACGGACACGCAGGATATTGAAGGCGAAGTCCTGGAAGAAAACGAGGTCCCGGACACGATTACCGAAGAGCAGATCAAAGAAATCTTTCAGGGTTTTACCGGCGAGATCCAACAAGTCCCGCCGATGGTAAGCGCCGTCAAGAGCGGTGGCTCGCGCCTCTACTCGTTGGCGCGCAAAGGCGAAACGGTAGACCGCCCGGCCCGGACGGTGACCGTCCACGAATTCGAGTTGCTCCGGTTTGAGCCGCCCAAAGTGTACTTCCGCATCCGGTGCACCCGCGGCACCTATGCGCGGACCTTGGCGCATGATGTGGGGCAAGAGCTAGGCTGCGGCGGCACCCTGGCCGAGCTGCGCCGGACTTGGGTGGGCCATCATTCGCTCGAAAACGCGCAACCCGCTGACGCGTTCCAAACGCGGGAGGATGTCAAGCGCCATCTCTTGCCCGTGGACGATGCCCTCAACCTGCCCATCGTGGTTGTGCGGCGCGGCAGTGAGCGGCTCGTGGCCAACGGCGGTACGCTGGGGCCCGGCGACATCGAAGCCTCTCCCGAAGAAACGGGCGGGACCTGGGTGCAAATCAAGAATGCGGACGGCAAACTGCTCGCCGTGGGCCAAGCAGGCGGCGTCCCCGCGGCCCCTCTCATTCAGCCCAAGCGGGTCATTGGCGGGAGATCATGAGAGTTGTAGAAGATGTCCGCCGCCTGGACAGCGCGCCGCCCGGCGTGGTGTTGACCATCGGCAGCTTTGACGGCGTTCATCTCGGTCATCAGCGCATCCTGGAACAGGTCCGCAATCATGCCCGCAAACGGGACGGGTCGGCCGTGGTGCTCACCATGCGGCCCCACCCCCGCGAGTTTTTCTCCCCCAGCCACGCCCCCAATCTCCTCACCAGCGACGCGAAGAAGCTGGCCCTGCTCGAAGAGGCGGGCATGGACGCGGTGTTCTTCCTGCCATTCAACGCGGAAACCGCGGGTATGACGCGGGAAGAATTCGTGGAGCACATTCTTGTTGGGCGCTGCCGGATTGAGCACCTCATCGTTGGGCACGATTTCCGCTTTGGGCGCGATGCCGAGGGCGACTACCACTTCTTGGCCAGCGCGGCCCCCCGCCATGGCTTCGAAGTAACCGAAGCCGAACCTGTGCTTATTGAAGGCGAGCGGGTAAGCTCCACGCTCATCCGGGAACAGATCCTCCAAGGCGATCTCGACAAAGCCGCTCAACTCCTGGGCCGGCGCTATTCCGTGTTGGGAGAAGTCGTCTCGGGACGCCGCATCGGCCAGACCATCGGCTATCCCACCGCCAACATCCAGCCCTACCACAGCGCCGTGCCCGCCCAAGGCGTCTACGCCGCCGAGGCGCGCCTAAACGGCCGCACCCACACAGCCGCCGTGAACATCGGCATCGCCCCCACCATCCGGCACGATGAAGCCGCCATCGAGGCGTTTCTCCTGGACTTCGACCGCAACATCCAAGGCGAAGAAATCGAGATTGTCTTTCATCACCGCCTCCGCCCCGAACGCAAATTCCCCAACCGCGAAGCCCTTGTCCAACAAATCGGACACGACGTCGAAGCCATCCGCGCCTACTTCGCGGCCCAATCCCGGCCAAGCGGATAGGCGAGAGATCGCTAGCCCGCGGTTCCGGCCTGAAGGTTGGTGTAAGTTGTTGTCGCCCATGGGCTTGGGACGTCTCGCAAATGCATGGATCCCCAATCGCCGGATGCGGCGGTGTGCGGGGCGTATACATCCCCCGGCCCTTTGGGCCACCCCCTTCAAAGGGGGAACCGTATCGCGGCTTTCCAGGCGGCTTGGTTTACGTGCCGGCAAGATGCCGGCGTTACGAGGGAATTCCTCCTTTTTTGAAGGGGGATCAGTAGACCCCGCCTTCAGGTTGTTAAGGACCCTGTGTGTGAGCGCGACAATCACAGCCCGAAGGGCTTGAAACATAATAGCCCAGGGCAATCGCCCTGGGAAAGTAGAGAGCCCCACATTTAGCCCTGAAAGGGCGTAACAATGGAGCGCGCCCGCTTGTAACGCCCTTTCAGGGCTAGTGCAGGGGGCTGGTTTTCCCAGGGCGATTGCCCTTTTAGGGCGTTCGAGGCTCATCACTAAACAAGGTTCTTCTCCACCACGTAATATCAGGTTGGCCGATTGCCGCCGTCCCTTTGTTCCGTCCCTTCAGGACGGATGCGCGGGGGGCACGTTCACCTGGGGCTGCGCTTCGCTTGCCCCAGGCTACTTGCTCAAGCGCTTTCAGCGCCTCGTACGCTTTCGGTTGAGCGTAGCGGGGCCGCCGTGCGGGTCAAGTCCGAAATAGGCAGTTCCATGGGAACATCATGCATTTATCGAGCGCATTAGGTCCTTGACATGCACTTGTTTACGGTGAAACACCGCTTGTAGCTACGGGTTGTCGTCAGTCGAAGCCAGATGGCGAATCCACATGGAGACGTGGCCTACCGTGATGACGATCACCGCGCCGATCAGCGTGTACAATGGCCAGGCGATGGGGAGCGGTTCGCCCGGTAGCGCGTATTGGACGGGTCCCTCAACCATGTAAAGTAGCGCCGCCAATCCCGTGAAGAAGCCGATGATGGCGTCGATGCGTTGGGGTTTGGTGAAAAGGATGCCTAGCGTGAACGTTCCGAGTAGGCCGCCGTAGGTGTAGGACGCGATCTCGAGGCCGAGTTCGACGACGGCGGGTTGCTCTTCCTCGGCCCGAAGCTGAAGCACGGCAAATAGGAAGGCGGACCCCGTGATAATGAGTCCCCAGGCCACGGTGATCAATCTGGAGGCGAGCAGGTCCTGGGCGGGCGTGTTGTTCTTGCCGAGGTAGGGTTTGTAGAGGTCCATCGAAGTCGAGGAGGCCAGGGAGTTCAGGGAAGAACTCAAGCTGCTCATGGCGGCGGCGAACAAGGCCGCGACGATCAGGCCGCTGATGCCCATGGGCAGTTCTTCGATGATGAA
>PUOI01000037.1 GCA_003552765.1 Candidatus Hydrogenedentota bacterium
CCTTGCGGCGTATGGCCTCGTGGATCGAGGGCCACCATCGCGTGCCCTTCTTCGCCTTTGGCCGTCTTTCGGTGTTGGGGGATCCGATCCCGGAAGGGGGAACGAACGGCATCTTCTACCCCTCTAGCGGGAACCCGAATCCGTCCCAGCGTTACGACAGCGCCCTGCGCGATCTCGATGGCGCCATTCGGAACATTGTGCACGCCTTGCGCGCGAACGGGGTTCTTAACCATACCTACATCGTCATCGCCAGTACGCATGGCCAACTCGTTCATCAAGAGCCCACGGAAGGCGGCGGCGTGCTGTCCGAGCCCACGTCGCGCATTCCGCTGGTGATTCACATCCCTGGGATGGAAGGCGAACGGCGCGAGGAGCTGGCCACGCCGGCCAACCTGGCGGCCACCTTGTTGGACTTGGCGGATTGGGATTACGAAGGCGCCGGTCCGGTGGAACTTGCCCAGGCGAATCCGGGCGAGGGCGCCAACCCAGTAGCGGACGCCGCCGTCTCTCTGTTGGCGCCGCGCCTGGATCTTCAGCCCATCACGGTGGCGGGGAATCCCTTGCGGGGCGCGTTGCGGTCGGACCGGTGGCGGTATGTTTGGCAAAGCGAATGGCGCACGTTTGAAGAACCCTTCGAACCGCACGATGGCCGGACCGTTGGGCTATACGATTCCCACATCACGCAGGCCGATGTCTGGCGGCGCGATCGCCACTGGCCCTTCCCCGAAGTCACGGCCGATCATCGCACCCGTCTTATTGAGACGCTTCACGCCCAGTACCAACAAGGCGTGGCATTGCGGAGAATGCTGGAAGAGCAGGGCGAGTGATAGTATTTGGGAGGCAAACGGCTTCTGGCGTTGAGCCGGGACAAGAGCAATGAACGGCTATGGGCGCAAAATATTTGACTCAACGATCGTAAGGAGGTAACAACGGTGACACATCGAATTGGCCGCAGGGAACTTCTGAAATCAGCGCTTGCCGCGACAGCAGCCACCGGGTTAGGCGGGCTGACGCTGGGCGGACAGTGGAACGCTCACGCCGCGGACAACGCCATGCCCAAGCGGCGGATGGGGAAGACGGGCTATGAAGTGAGCCTTCTCAGCTTGGGCGCGGGGTTGCCCCCAATCCGTCACGACGACGATCCCGAGGCCGCCGTGGAACTCATCAACCACGTCCTGGATGTGGGTATCAACTACATCGATACGGCCCAAAGCTATGGCGTAAGTGAAATCAATCTCGGCGAGGTTATGAAGGACCGCCGCGAGGAAGTGTTCCTTGTGACCAAGAGCTACGAGGACACCTACGATGAGGCGTTGCGTGCAACCGAGGAAAGCTTGGAGCGCTTGCAGACGGATTACCTCGATATGTGTAAGCATCACGCCGTGATGAGCATGGAAGAGTTGGACCAGATCGGCTCCTCGGACGGGGCATTGGCGGCGCTCGAACGATTGCGTGATGAAGGCGTGATCCGGCACATTGGCGTCACCAGCCATACCCCGGCCGTGATGACCGAGGCGTTGGAGCGGCATGATTTTGAGTGCGTGTTGATTCCAATCAACCCCGCTCACATGATTTATGGCGGGAGCTACGATCCCGGCGACTTGGACGAGTTTCTCGCCAAAGCCGCCGAAAAGGATGTGGGCGTCATCGCCATGAAGGTGGTGAACAACGCCGACATCCTCAACCGGGGCCTTAGTATGGTGGAAGCCATGCGCTACGCCCTAAGCAAGGAAGCGGTGTGTTCGGCGTGCGTGGGAATGACGTCCATGGAAGAAGTCGATGAGAACGTCGAGATTGTACGCAATTTCGAGCCGTTGTCCCCGGAAGAGTTGGAAGAACTCGAACACCGCGCCCAAGACTAATGCCCAGTCCGTCCTGAAGGGACTGAAGCATTCGCTTCGGTCCCGCCAGGACCGGTTTCGGGGGTGGCCTGTTACTCGCCACGGCGCCTTCAGCGCCTTACACGCCTCTACGAATCCGCTTCATCGAGGTCGAGCCGCGCGCCGTGGCGTAACACATACTGCGCGAAACTGGCCCGGGGCGGATTCTCCAAGAAAGCGGCGGGGAAGAGGTGGGCTTCGACGTCGAAGCCCGCCTCCTTCATCACCTGGGCCATGGCTTTGGCTCGCTCTTGCATGTCCCAGTTTTCGATGCCATCCATGAACGCGGCTAGGTCGATATCGCTGTCCGTGTTCGCCTTGCCCTCCACCTGAGAGCCGAAGAGATAGACAGCCCGGACAGGGGCCAGCGTGTTCAATGTCTTGGCCGCGAGTTGGGCCTTCCTCACAACGCGATCAGTGAGATCAACCATCGGACAGATTCCTCCGTTTTGACCAACACTTCCGAAGCCGAGTCGTGCGTTGTGTTGGGAATGAACTGGCCCATCTCTTCGGGATAACGGGACTGGACATAATAGGCGGATAGCTCCCCAAACAGATCGAGTTGATCAGCGTTCAATGTAAGTTCCGCCCGTTTGGAAAGACTCAACAAATTATGAATACGCGGCGGCATCTCCCCGGTGTTCTGGGCGATTACTCCTTTCAGGGCCTTTTCCACGGCTTGTTGACAGCAAAATAAAACGTAGATGTACCTACCGCTTTCCAACATGGCGCGAGCGGTCTCTAGATCGTAGCGTGCCTGTTCGGCCCACTGTTTTGGGATGGATTCGCTCAATGGTCTTTCCTGCCACGCCGCGCCAATCGCGGGGCGCTTTTGGGGCTCCGGCATTTTACCCGGATAGAGTACTCGCGGACGGCCCCCGGTTCAACGTGCATCTTTGCGCCCGTGAGTTGACAGTTCCGCCTTCGGAAGTGGATAGTATACGATATGATAGCCGCAAGGCATCGAACCGGAAAATCACAGCGGTGTCTCCATGAAGGGACGCTTGAACGTAACGATGGAGGGTAGCAATTATGGATCGCCAGATAGGCCGCAGGGCGTTGTTGAAGTCGGCGCTAGCCGCGACGGCGGCGTCGGGATTGGGGCGGTACGCCGTGGGTGGAATGCGGGATGCGTTCGCTTCCGAGAACGCCATGCCCACGCGCCGCTTGGGCAAGACCGAACACGAGGTTAGCACGTTCAGTCTCGGGGGCGTGTCGACGATGAGCCGGGAGGGTGAGCGCGACGCCGCGTTGGAGATTATCAATCACGCCCTGGATCTGGGTGTCAACTATATTGACACGGCGGCGGACTATGGCGCCGGTGTGAGCGAAACCCACCTTGGCGAGGTCATGAAGGATCGCCGGGACGAGGTGTTTCTGGCGACCAAGGCCCACGTCTATGACTACGATGGCGTGATGCGCATGTGCGAGGAGAGCTTGGAGCGGCTCCAGACGGATTACGTGGATCTGTATCAGCATCACCGGGTTCAGGACATTGAGTTACTGGATCGGATTGCCCAGCCCGATGGCGCCCTGCCGGCGTTCGAGCGCCTTCGCGACGAGGGCGTGGTGCGTCACATTGGCATCACCAGCCACACGCCCCACGTGATGACCGAGGCGCTGGAACGGCATGACTTCGAGTGTGTGCTGATTACGATTAATCCGGCCCATATGGTGTATGGAACGCCCTACAACGCGGACGACTTGACCACCTTCCTCGCCACGGCCGCCGAGAAGGACGTTGGCGTCATCGCCATGAAGGTCGTGAACAACGGCGACATCCTTGCGCGCGGACTGACCGCGGAAGAGGCCATCCACTACGCCCTGAGCCGCCAAGCTGTTTCGACCGCATGTCTGGGCATCACGGAGGTGAACCAGCTCGACGAGAATGTTGCCGCCGCGCACACGTTTCAGCAGTTGTCCGAGGGCGAACTGGAGGAACTGGAGCAGCGCGTCCAAGACTAATCGCTGGGCCTGGACGGAAGCGTAGCGTGTAATCCGCTCTCCTATCGATAGATCGTGTTTGACCGCCCGAACGGGAAACGAACAGCGGAAGGAGGTTGCGATGAAGTGGACGGCGGGATGGATAACGGCAATGGCGCTGGCGTTGTGCGCTGTGGCAAGCGTCGGCGCGGAAGCGGAAGAGACGGTTGTGTATGTCGCCCCCGACGGCGATGACGCGCACCCCGGTACGGAAGACGAGCCTCTGGCGGGCTTGCAGGCGGCGCGGGAAACGGTTCGCGCATTGCTCGCGGAGGACGATGCGCAATCCATTGAAGTGCGCTTGGCCGATGGCGTGTACCGCATCGAAGAGCCGCTCGAATTCGCTCTGGAAGACAGCCCGGCGGAAGGGCATACCGTGACATGGACGGCCGCTCCGGGCGCGGAGCCTATCCTCAGTGGTGGACAGCGCATCACCGGCTGGGAGCCCGCGGAAGATGGCTTATGGCGGGCGGAGCTTCCTGAGGTGGCGGGAGGGGATTGGTATTTTCGCGACCTGTTCGTGCGGAGTCCGGAGGCGGCCCAATTTGAGCGCCGCTACCGGCCTTCGCGCGGCCTGTTTGTGGTAGCCGGTCTTACCGATGCGCCCCGTGAGGATCCGGACGGCCCCCCAACGCACCGGAACTCCCAGCGGGAGTTCTACTTCCATGAAGGCGACATCGAGCAGTGGGAGAATTTCGATGATGTAGAGCTTGTGGTGCTCCATGATTGGAGCGCCGGCCGCATGACCATCGAAGAGATCGACTTTGATCAGCAGATCGTTCGCCTGACGGATTACCCCCATTACCGGATCGGTCATTGGTACCCTGACGAGCGGAACCCTTACTTGGTGGAGAACATCAAAGAAGACTTGGGTGAGCCCGGCGAATGGTATCTTGACCGCTCCGCCGGCGCTTTGTATTACCATCCACTCGAGGGCGAGGATATGGATGCGCTGGACGCCGTGGCCCCGCGTCAGGAACGCCTGATGCGCATCAGTGGGGACGCCGAAGAGCAGGAGTTTGTGGAGCGCCTTCACTTTCGCGGGCTTACCTTCGCCCATACCTCGTGGGAAACCGCTCCCCACCGGTACGCGGAACGCCATGGGCGCAGGTGCCAACAGGGTTTTGTAAGCATGCCCTCGGCCATTGAAGTGGAGTGGGCCCGGGACTGCGTGTTTGAACGAAACACCATGGCGCACCTCGGGTCCTACGCTATCCGGCTGGGCGAGGGGTGTCACGACAATCACATCGTGGGCAACCGCATCTTTGACTGCGGAACCGGGGGGGTGATGGTGGGCGTTTTTGACCAAGCCTCGGAACCACCCGTAACACCCACCGGCAACCGGGTGGAGAGCAACCTTGTCTCCGATACGGGGCTCGTCCATTATTCTGGGCATGGGATTTGGGCCGGGATCGCAGCTGATACAGCTGTCCGCCATAACACCGTGCGCCGGACGCTCTACTCGCCCGTTTCGGTGGGATGGTCGTGGAATGAGGACGAGACGGCATGCCGGGACAACCTCATCGAGTATAACCACATCCACGACGGCATGTTGCTGCTCGATCATGGCGGGATGATTTATACGTTGGGCTATCAGCCGGGAACTGTCCTGCGCGGCAATCTCATTCACGACGCCCACCGCACCATGCTGCACGGCCCTATCGAGCGCCCCGAATGGACGGGTGCGGCTCTGAAGCTGGACGATGGCAGCAAGGGATTCCTATTGGAAGAGAACATCTTCTACGACACGCCGAGTCCGCCGGACCTTTACGAAGAATACCCAGGCCTAGTGTCTGGTACGGCCGATCCTGAAGATGAACTGTTTACGTTTCGGAACAACTACTATGGGATTGCGCCGGGAGACGAAGGGTTTCCGGAAGAATTGGCCGATCCAGCAGGTCCAGAGCCATCTTACAAAGACATTCTGGAGCGGCCCGCCGAAGCGCCCACGCCGCCCATCCTCGAAATGACGATGCCGGATTGACGAATGCCGTGGTTATGCGCGCCCAGTGAACCGCGCGTGCGCGCAGGGTGATATAGACAACATTCGTGTGATCCATGATCATGTAGGAAAGGAGAAAGCCCAATGAAGTTCAAAGTATGGAGTGCGATGGCAATAGCGCTGGCGTTGTGTGTAGTGGGCAGCGTGGGCGCGGAAGAAGCAGCGATGGTCCATGTCGCGCCGGATGGCGATGACGCGAATCCCGGCACGGCGGAAGAGCCCCTGGCGAGCATGGAGGCGGCGCAGGAAACGGTCCGCGAGATGCTTGCGGAAGACAATGCGCAATCCATTGAAGTGCGCTTAGCCGATGGCGTGTACCGCATCGAGGCGCCGCTCGAATTCGGTCCGGAAGACAGCCCCGCCGAGGGGTATTCGGTAACATGGATGGCCGCGCTGGACGCGGAGCCCCGCATCAGCGGCGGGCGCGTCATCACGGGGTGGGAGGAGACCGAAGACGGCGCGTTTTCCACCACCATAGAGGCCGTTCAAGAAGGCGACTGGTATTTCCACGAACTCTTTGTCGATGGCGAACGGCGGCAAC
>PUOI01000527.1 GCA_003552765.1 Candidatus Hydrogenedentota bacterium
CGATGGCAGCCTCTACACCCAACTGGAGCGCTTGAAGGAAAAGCTGCTCACAGAGGAGATAGTATTCGATGAAACTAGAAGCGACTGAGATCACCGAGATTATCAAGCACCACATCTCCGGCTACGAAACCGATGTGGACATCAATGAAGTAGGCACGGTGATTCAGGCTAGCGATGGCATCGCCCGCTTGTACGGCCTTCGGAATGTCATGGCCAACGAACTCCTCGAGTTCCCTCACGACGTGAAGGGCATGGCGCTGAACCTGGAAGAGGACAACGTCGGCGTCGTTCTGTTCGGCGATTATGAGTTGATCAAGGAAGGCGACACGGTCCGGCGGACCGGGCGCATCACGGGCACGCCGGTCGGGGAGGCCATGCTGGGACGCGTGGTCAACGCCTTGGGGGAGGCGATTGACGGACGGGAGCCGATCGTGGCCACCGAGCACAATCCCACCGAACGAATCGCGCCGGGCATTGTGGACCGGGAACCAGTGAAAGAGCCCCTTCAGACGGGGATCAAGGCGATTGACTCCATGACGGCCATTGGCCGCGGACAGCGCGAGCTGATCATTGGAGACCGGCAGACCGGCAAGACGGCCATCGCCATTGATACGATTATCAATCAAAAAGACACCGATGTCGTGTGTATCTACGTGGCCATCGGCCAGAAACAGTCCACGGTGGCGCGCGTTGTCGATGAACTCAAGGAATATGGGGCCTTTGACCACACCGTTGTCGTGTCGGCCGGCGCGGCCGAGGCCGCTCCCTTGCAATACCTGGCGCCGTACACGGGTTGCGCGATCGGCGAGTACTTCCGCGACCAAGGCAAGCACGCCTTGGTGGTGTACGATGACCTGAGCAAACATGCGGCGGCGTACCGCCAGCTTTCCCTGTTGCTCCGCCGGCCGCCGGGCCGTGAAGCGTATCCCGGCGATGTTTTCTATCTCCATTCCCGTTTGCTGGAGCGCTCGGCCAAGCTTCACGAGTCGAAGGGCGGCGGCACTTTGACCGCCTTGCCCATCATCGAAACACAGGCCGGCGACGTGTCCGCGTATATCCCGACCAACGTCATCTCCATTACCGACGGCCAGATCTATTTGGAGAGCGAGCTGTTCCACTCCGGCGTGCGTCCGGCCATCAACCCCGGTCTCAGCGTGTCCCGTGTGGGCGGGGCGGCCCAGCTCAAGGCGATGAAGAAAGTGGCGGGCACGCTGCGCATCGAGCTTGCGCAGTACCGCGAACTCGAGGCCTTTGCCCAATTCGGCAGCGACCTGGACAAGGCGACGCAGGATCAGCTCAACCGCGGCGTGCGGCTCGTCGAGATTCTCAAGCAGCCCCAGTTCAGTCCGGTGCCGGTGGAAGAGCAAGTACTCATCATCTACGCGGCCACGAACGGGTACGTGGATCGGATTCCCGAGAACTCCATTACGCGCTACGAGCGAGAAGTGTTTACCTATATGCGGACCGAACAGCCTGAACTTCTTGAGAAGCTGGCGCAAGGCGGTGAACTCACCGATGAGATCCAGCAAGATCTGGATAACGCGCTGAAGGCGTTTGGCGAGACGTTCAACCCCGAAGAGATCGAGACGTAGACCATGGCCGGCTTGCAAGATATCAAGCGGCGCATCCGCAGCGTACGCAACACGCAGAAGATCACGCGCGCCATGAAGATGGTGGCCGCGGCGAAGCTGCGGCGGGCGCAGGATTCCTTGGCGAATGTGCGGCCCTATGTGACCCACATTCGCGGCTTGGCCGAACGCCTCGCGGCGCGCGCCGAGGAGCCGCACCCGTTTCTTGAGCAACGTTCGAAAGAGTCGCCGGTTACCTTGGTGGTCATCACCGCCGACCGGGGCCTTTGCGGCGGGTTCAACGCCATCCTTGTCAACGAGACGCTCCGGCTGCTGCGGGAGCAGTTCGCCTCGCGCACGGTCAAGCTCAGCGTGGTGGGCCGGCGGGGCTCCGAGACCCTCCGGCGGCGGGGCGCGGAACTGGAAGCGGCGTATAGTCAGGTGGACGAGGATTCCCCCCAGCGTCTTGGGCGCGACATCGCCAATCGCTTCATGGAAGCCTATCGCGCGGAGGAAACGGGCGAGGTCTATTGCTTGTACAACGAGTTCCGGTCCGCCATCAATCAACCGTTGCGCTTGGAGCGGCTGTTGCCCATGGAATGGGAGAGCGACCGGGACGATCCCAGTGTTGATTTTATCTATGAACCGTCGGCGGAAGACATGCTGAATCAGCTTCTCGTCAGTTATTTGCGCGTGGAGATGAACCGGATTCTGCGGGAGGCGGCCGCAAGCGAATACGGCTCCCGGATGACCGCCATGGATGCCGCCACCAATAACGCCGGTGAGGTTATCGACCGGCTCACCCTGCAATACAACCGAGCGCGGCAAGACACCATTACGCGTGAGGTTATCGAAGTTGTAAGCGGAGCGGAGGCCCTCTGAGAATGACGCAAGACACGACGCAAGACCCAACCGTGGGCCATGTGGCCCAGGTCATCGGACCGGTGGTGGATGTGACGTTTCCCCAAGGACACTTGCCCCCGATATACAACGCCCTCGAAATTGATCGTTCCGGGGACGACGGGGGACGGCTTGTGCTGGAGGTGGCGCAGCACCTTGGCGAAAGCGCCGTCCGCGCCGTGGCCATGCAAAGCACGGAGGGCCTGACCCGCGGCGCGACAGTGCGTGATACCGGGGAGTACATCTCGTTGCCCGTGGGCAAGGAGATCCTGGGCCGGATTATCAACGTCGTGGGCGATCCCGTGGACGAGAAGGGGCCGATTGAAACGAAGGAGCGCTGGCCCATTCACCGCCCAACCCCCGCCTTCGAGGAACTGGAAACGAGCACCGAGATTTTCGAGACCGGCCTGAAGGTCATCGACTTGCTCGCTCCCTACTCCCGGGGCGGCAAGACCGGCTTGTTCGGCGGCGCCGGCGTGGGCAAGACCGTGCTCATCATGGAGCTGATTCACAACGTCGCCACCAAACACGGCGGGTATTCCGTCTTTGCCGGCGTGGGCGAGCGGACGCGCGAAGGCAACGACCTCTGGCTTGAAATGACCGAGAGCGGGGTCATTAACAACGCGGCCCTCATCTACGGGCAGATGACCGAGCCGCCCGGCGCCCGGTTGCGCGTGGGCCTGACCGGCCTGACCGCCGCCGAATACTTCCGCGACGAGGGCGGCCAGGACGTGCTGCTGTTCATTGACAACATTTTCCGCTTCAGCCAGGCTGGCATGGAGGTGTCCGCGCTGCTGGGCCGCATGCCGAGCGCCGTGGGATACCAGCCTACCTTGGCCACCGAGATGGGCGAATTGCAGGAACGCATCACCACGACGAAGCGGGGCTCGATCACATCGGTCCAGGCCGTCTACGTTCCCGCGGACGACCTCACCGACCCCGCGCCCGCCACCACATTCGCCCACTTGGACGCCACCACCGTGCTCTCCCGCCAGATCTCGGAGTTGGGTATTTATCCCGCCGTGGACCCGCTGGATTCAACCAGCCGGATCCTCGACCCGCGCATCGTGGGCGACGAACACTACCGCGTGGCGCGGGGCGTGCAGGAGATCTTGCAGCGGTACCGCGAACTCCAAGACATTATCGCCATCCTGGGCATGGACGAGCTGTCCGAGGAAGACAAGGAGACCGTGAACCGCGCCCGCCGGATTCAGCGTTTCCTGTCCCAGCCCAACTTCGTGGCCGAGCAGTTCACCGGCATGCCGGGCAAGTACGTAAGCTTGGCGGACACCATCCGGAGCTTTGCCGAGATCCTTGCGGGCGAGCACGACAACCTGCCTGAAAACGCTTTCCTGTATTGCGGAGCCATTGAGGACGCCGTGGAAAAGGCCAAGAAACAAACGAGCGCCGCCTGATGAGCGAACAGTCCAACACCGTGCGTCTTGAAATCGTCGCCCCCGAACGATCCGTCATGCAGATGGACGTGCAAGAGGCCATCATTCCGGGCGTTGAAGGATTGTTTACCGTGATGCCTGGCCATACGCCTTTCTTCACGATGACGCGGCCGGGAGCGGTGGTGGCGGTCGATCCCAAGGGGGAAGAGCACTTCTTCGCGGTTGCGGAGGGTTTCGTCGAAGTCTTGGAGGATCACATTGTCATTCTGCCGTTCACGGTCGAACACGAGGAAGAGATCGACCGCGATCGGGCCGAGGCCGCCCAGACCCGGGCGCAGCGCCGCCTTCGCCAGCGTGAGGACGACATCGATTTCACCCGGGCCGAGGCCGCCCTTGAGCGCGCCTACGCCCGCATCCAAGCGCATTCGCGTCTGCATTACTGAGAAGGGAGAACTGTTCCGCTCTCATTCCGCCTTTGAAGAGGGCTCAAGGGAGATGCCGGCCCGTGAAGCTGCGTCCACAGCCGGCGATTGGGGCTTTTCTGTTTGATCGGGTACAATTGTCGAGATAGCAGAATCGATCACAGCGGCCTCCTAGGCATCACTCAAGGAGACACCATCATGACGGCGTTTCGATCGATAATGAGTCTGTTTCTCGCCGCCGGTCTTTTCGCGGGATGCGCCACGGACACAGCGGATACCCCCTCCCCCGCGCGGGCGGAGCAAGCGGAGGAGCCGATGGAACCCGTCGAGGAAGAACCCGCTCCCACGGCCCCAGCGCCCCAACAGCCCGTCACACCGGATGCGCTAGCCGTGTACCAAGGCGAATTGCCCACGGCCAGCGGAGCAGGACGGACGGTGCGCTTCGAGATGTATCCCGGCGGAAATGCCTACCTTATCTCGGACTATGCCGGCCAGGCCGAACCCGCTGTGGATCGAGGGTTCTGGGAGGTCGAGGGTGACTACCTCATCTTCCGCTTGGCGGAAAGTCCCGCAAATCCCTATCTCATCTGGCGCTTCGCAAATGGCGTCCTCGAGCCCGAGGAGTGGAATCGCTCCCATTATGGTTCCCAGGGCCTCCCCCTGGAACGACTCGACTGACGAATGCGAGAGCGCGCTTCGGTATTCCTGACGCCGCTATCGAGATGATGGATGCCGGCAGTACGGGGGGCCAAGGGGGAGGACTGTGACAATCCACGGGGCTGCAACCGAGGGAAGTGCGCACTCGCGGTGGACCGGCCATCTCTTCCGCGAGGGGCTTCCGTTGGCGGGCGTGATCGTGGCGGCGTGCGTCCTTGTGTTTCCGGGCGTGTTCCTGCGCGGCGAGGTCATCGGTCCGGCCGACGTGCTCTTTCACATGGCCCCCTGGGCCGAGCACGCGCCCCCGGCGTGGGAAGAATCCCGCAACCTGCTCATGGTGGACGTCATCACCGTCCTGCGGGCGCACTACACCTCCATGGCCGGGGCCCTTGAAGCCGGGGAATGGCCCCTGTGGAATCCCCTTCAGCTCACCGGCATCCCCCTGCTCGCCAATTACATCAGCGCCGTGCTTTATCCCCCCCGCCTGCTCTTCACGGTCTTCAGCACGGACATCGCCAAGACCATCTACCTGCTCGCGCAACTCTCGTTCTGCGGTCTGAGCGCCTATGTCTGCGCGCGGGGACTCAAACTCACGCCCCCCATGGCCCGCGTCGCCGCCGCCGCGTGGATGCTGGCCAGTTACAATCTGGTCTGGGCCCAGTGGACGCAGACCGAGGTCACCCCATGGCTTCCCATCGCCTTTCTCGGCACGGAGTGGATTGTGCAGCAACGCTTCCATCGCGGCTTCCATGCGTTGCTGCTGGGTGGCGCGCTGATGCTCTTGGCGGGCCATCCCCAAAACGCGTTCGCCGCCGGACTCGGCCTCGCATTGTATTTCGTCTTTCGCTTGGCGCTAGACCGGCCCGCGTGGAAGACGGCCGCCGTGACCGCAGGGGTTGGAGTGGCCGCGTGGGGAGTGGCCCTGCTCACGGCAATGGGACTGGTCTTGCCGTTCCTTGAGTACTTGGCGAACACGGGCACGCTTGATGATCGCCCGGGGACTCCGGATGTGGATTGGCTTACGCCGGGGGCGGTCGTGTCTCTTTGGGTTCCCCGGTTCTTTGGCGCGGCCACGGATGGCAATCACTGGGGCGAGAACAACGCGAACTACCACGGCATGTTGTACTGCGGCATGTTGGCGTGGTGCGGCGCGGCCCTGCTCCTAGCCCACGGCAAACGCGCCTCCTTGCGCCTCCGGCAGGGTCATGCCCTTGTGGGGTCGGCGGGGGTATGCTTCTTGCTCGCGTTTAATGCGCCGCCCTTGCACTGGGTTCATGAACTGCCCGGCTTCGACACGATGCACATCGCCTACCACAGCACGTTCGCCCTCTTTGCGCTCCCCCAGCTCGGCGTCATGGGCATCGCTGTCTGGCTGGAACAAGACCGCAAGTGGCGTCAGCTTTGGCCCGCGGCGATCGTGGCCAGCCTTGCGGCGGCAGTGGTGATCACGGCGTGGCTCTTCTTC
>PUOI01000266.1 GCA_003552765.1 Candidatus Hydrogenedentota bacterium
CGCTTTTCGCCACGCACTACCACGAATTGACCGAGTTGGCCAACCGGCTGGTTCGCGCGCGGAATTTCAATGTGGCCGGCCGTGAATACGAGGGACACGTGATCTTCCTATACCGCATCGTGGAAGGGGGCGCGGACCATAGCTACGGTATTCAGGTCGCCAAACTGGCGGGCTTGCCGCCCAAGGTTCTTGAGCGGGCGCGGGAGATCCTTGAACTGCTCGAATCGGGCAACACGGCAGCGTTGGGCTTGCCGCAACAGATGTATCTCTTCGCGCCGCAATCCCCCGAGACTGCGGACGCGGCTCCGTCTCCGCCGCAAGATGCCCCGGCTGAGCCTCATCCCGTGGAAGCCGAGCTGGCGCAGGTGGATCCCGACGCGCTTACCCCGCGCGAGGCCCTGGATGTCCTTTACAAGCTCAAGAATTTGATCGAGGGCGGCGGATAGTGGCTCAGTCCGCTCTGTGGATGCTTGGGTTGCGGCTGGCTTAGCCTGACATGCTGTCACAAATCAAATCCATCCCGTAGGGATGACAGCTGCTAGCCGGGGGTTGAGACCGCAGGCGATAGCATGCGGGCGATACCCCCGGGAAGAATGCCCCCTTACCGACCCCTTTAGGGGTCGCAGAACTTTTGTGCACACGGCTGCTGCGACCCTTATCAGGGTCGATGGATGGGGTAGCGATCCTGGGGTATCGCGCGCTGCGCGCGCTTCAACCCCAGGCTACCAGCTATGACCCCGCTGGGGTCGTCTTGATGTCCACCAACGCATTCGAGAAGGAACGACTACCAGGTGGCCGTGTAACGGATACGAGAAGGAAATAGAACCCATGAAGCAACGGCTGGCGGCGGGGGGCATGTCGGGTACGAGCCTGGACGGGATTGACGCGGCGCTTGTGCGGGTAATCGGCGAGGGGCTTGGCATGACCGTCGAGACCGTGCAATGCGCCTCGCGGCCTCTGGGGGCCTTGGGGGACGCGCTCCGGCCTTTGGCCGAACAGCGGCCCGTTGACGCGCGGGACTTCCCCCGGCTCGGGCTTAAGGTGGGGGAGGCGCACGCGGAGCTGCTCGCGGAACTGGCCAGGGACGAACGGGTCGAGCTCATCGCGGTTCATGGCCAGACCGTGTTTCACGATCCGCCGCTGTCCGCGCAACTCATCAATCCCCATCCCATCGTACGGCGTCTCGGCGCGCCGGTTGTGTTCGACTTGCGCGGGGCCGACCTTGCGTCGGGCGGCCAAGGCGCGCCCATCACCCCGCTGGCAGACCACATTCTTTTTGGCCGCTGTGATGAGTCGCGCGCCGTGGTGAACCTGGGCGGATTCGCCAACTTCACGTGGCTTCCGCCCTTCACGGGGGACGATGAGGCGGCGCTCCCGGCCATCCGCGGCGGGGACATCTGCGCGTGCAACCAGCTTCTCGACGCCATTGCCCGCCATTGTTTTCACTCTCCTTACGACATCGACGGCCAACGCGCCAACCAGGGCCAAATCAATGAAGCCGCCCACCGCGCATTGCTCCCCATCCTCCGGGCTCAGGCCAGCGCGGGCCGGTCGCTGGGTAGCGGAGACGAGTTGGCGGACTGGGCCGACGGCCATGGCGCGGTTTGTCCCGGCGCCGATCTCGCCCGGACAGCGGCCGCCGCCATAGCGGTGGTGATCGCCGAGAGCTTGGGCGAAGCGGATCGCATCATTCTGGCGGGCGGCGGCGCGTTGAACCAAGCGCTTTGGCGGGAGCTGAGCCAACGCGCGAAGGCGCCGGTCAGGCGCTCCGACGACCTCGGCGTCCCCGCGCAATACCGCGAGGCGATCGCGATGGCCGTCCTCGGGGCCTTGTCCGCCGATGGCGTTCCCATAACGCTACCTCAAGTGACGGGCTGCGCATGTCCCGCGCCGAATGCCGGGTGCTGGACGCATCCGTGATTCGCCTTTGCGGTCCGGGCGCAAAAAAAATGGAATCCTGGCGGGGGGAGCCAGGATTCCTGCGTGGTTGGGGAAGGAGGCACGCGGGGCTACTTGGGAGTAGCCTCACGCGCAACGAGTAGAGAGGCAAGCGTTGGGGCGCTTTGACTCTTTGGGGAAGTCCAAATCACCTTCCAACATAAGAAACGCGGGGGGTCCGGGAAGGGTTGACAGGCGGAACATCCCCCTTAGGTTTCAATTTTCCGGAACAGGGTGGGGCGCTCCAGTGAACGCGAGGGCGGCTTGGCGCGGCAAGGTCTTGACATGAAAAGGGGCGCAAGGTATGGTCAGCCGAAAACTTCGGCTAGAAAGGATAGGAACCATGCCAATGATGACCAACTCTCGTTTCACTTGTCTGCCTCCCGTGCTGTCCCGAGGCCGTGGGAGGCGAACGCTATGCTTGGGGAAGGCCGTGGCGGCGGCCGTGCTTGTTGCGTTTTCCTGTTTGGCGGCGGAGGGCGGGGAAGACAACGTGTACCGCATCGCCACTCAGGAGGATTTTGACACCTACCGCGAGAAGACGTTCCCGCCGGGCGCGCAAATCCTATTTGCCAAGGGAGGCCTTTTCCAGGGCCAGTTTGCCCCCTCGGGTTCGGGAACGGGGGACGAACCGATCGTGGTCACGGCCTATGACCCCGAAACGGGTGAAGCAGTCGACGGCCCCGTCGACGACAAACCCCTTATCCAAGGGCGCGGCGAGGTGGACACGGTGTTCTTCCTGCGCAACGCCGAGTATTGGGAGATCAACAATCTGGAGATCACCAATACGGACGGGACCACGGATGACCAGGGAGACCTGATGGGGATTTACGTCTTGGCCGACGACTTTCCCGGCGGGGATGTGCGCGGCGTCACCATACGTCATTGCCATGTGCATGATGTCAATGGCGAGGTGGGGGGTAAAGAACGCGGCGGCATCCATGTCCA
The DNA here is from genome assembly GCA_003552765.1 of Candidatus Hydrogenedentota bacterium. Taxonomy (GTDB): domain Bacteria; phylum Hydrogenedentota; class Hydrogenedentia; order Hydrogenedentales; family SLHB01; genus SKRY01. Next base: position 2,887 of record PUOI01000266.1, read on the forward strand.
CGCCGACGGTCCAATTCGGTACACGGGGTTGCTGATCGAGCACAATGTCGTGCGCGACGTGGGCGGCGTTGGGATCGCGAATCAGCAGTTGGACACCACGTACCGGCAAATCTATAGCGAGGACTATCTTCCGTGGCGCGAGCTGCGCATCCGGAACAACCGCATTGATTCCACCGGCCGAAACAACCTCATCTTCCGGATTAGCGAGGATCCCGTGGTGGAGCATAACACGCTGGTCCGCAGCAGCCGGTTCAGCACGGGCCACAGCGTGTTTAACTTCAACACGACGGACGCCGTCATGCAATACAATGAGGCCTACGGCAACACGGGCGATCCCGTGGAGGATAACGACCGGGGCGGCTTCGACGCGGACTGGAATTCGCGGGGGACTGTAATTCAGTACAACTACAGCCACGACAACCACTGGTTCGTGGGCATCATGCGGCGTGGCATTAACGAAGACATCACCATTCGTTACAACATCAGCCAAAACGAGCGCGTCGGCGCGTATTTTTACGGGTTTCCGGGCGATACAGACGTGAGGGATGTCCGGGTATACAACAACACCCACTATTTCCGGGCGGGCCTTGACGCGTCCGTGTTCGCCAACCCCGAACCCCATACGCGCACGCCCATCCATACGCAATTCTGGAACAACATCTACTCGTTCGAGGATGAGGGCGCCTGGGGAATCGAGCCCGACCCCGACACCACTGAATTCTCCCACAACCTATTCCACAACGTGGAGCCGCGCGGTGCGGACTACGTGGTGGGCGATCCCTTGCTCGTGGATCCCGGTTCTGGCGGAACCGACATTTCCATGAGCGATCCCGATCGCCTTTCGGGGTACCAAGTCCAGCCCGATTCACCCGCAATTGGAGCGGGAATGGAAATCGAGGACCATGGGGGCGAGGATTTCTGGGGTAATCCACTATACGACGGCGCTCCGGACATCGGCGCGCACGAATGGCAATCCCCGGCGTCCCGCAACAACCCCGATGCCACAGGGATGACGGCGGACGCGGCGGCCGACCCCGTTGCCTGGCTGGACGGCGAGCCAGTCTCCGCCGCGGAATTCCAGCGCGAACTCCGCGCCCAGCGCTGGAAGGCCGCGCACGCCTTCCATCAAGAACACGGCGCGCCCGGCCCGGGCCGTTGGGAAGGGAAACGGGTTAACGGCGAGACCGCTCCGGAAATGCTGCGGCGGCTGGCGTTGGAGGCGGTCTTGCACCGGCAGGCGGAACGGCTCTTGGCCCTGGAAATGGGAATCATCGACTCGGCTAGCTTTCGCGGCGTCATGCGCCGGCGGGACACGGAGAATCGCCTTCGGAGCGCGAAACTGGAGCAAGGCGAACCCGTGTACGGGCCGGAACGCTTCTGTGAACAGACCTACGCCGACTACTTCGCCGACCGAACGGCGCAGGCGGTGAAAGCGCGCCTCGCCGAGACGGAGCTGGCGCTGAGCAAGGAAGAACTGCGGCGGCGATATGACCGGATGGCGTCCGGCGCATGGCCGTTCGAAGCCGTGCGTGGAGCCATCCAAATGGCGCACGTGGATGACGCTTATCCCGAGGTGGTGCGCGCCAGGCTCGAAGAAGCCGAGGTAAGGCTGAACGAAGACACCCTGCAAAACGCGCCCGTCTGGTAAGGAAATCTATCTTGACAGGGCGTCCGGCGGAGTGCCGCGGCGCCCTGTCGAGTCCCTAACCGAAATGCAAGCCCATGGAAGGCAGCCAAGCATTTTGCGCTGAGCTAGCACCAGGAGCAAACGTTTCGCCGTTGCGGCCCCGCAGCGTCACCGCTCCGGATCGGTGTTGGGTAGTTTTTGGCGGAGGCGTTGGCTGACTTCCGGGGGCACGAAGGGCGTGAGATCGCCACCGAGCTGGCCGATTTCGCGCACAAGCCGGGAACTGAGGAAGAGGTACTGCTCGGATGGCATCAGACACACGGTGTCGATGCCCGGCAACAGCTTCTGGTTGGTGATGGCCATGGTGAGTTCGAGTTCGAAGTCGGACGCCACCCGCAATCCCCGCACCAATGCCACGGCCTCGCGTTGCCGCGCATATTCGACGGTCAAGCCCTCGAAGGCGTCCACCTCGACGCTGGGGAGGTAGCTCGTGGTGGCTTTGAGCATTTCCACGCGCTCATCGACGGAAAACAGCCCCGGCTTTTCGGGATTGCGGGCCACAGCGACCACTACGCGGCTGAACATGCGGGTGGCCCGCTCCACGAGGTCCAGGTGACCGTAGGTGGGCGGATCGAAACTGCCGGGGTAGATGGCGAGCCGTTCAGGCATGGGGCGTCTCCTCCTGGCCGGCCGCCGCCAGGGCCGCGGCATACACCGTCCGCACAGGCACACCCGCTTCCTCTGCCCGTTGGCGGCAATCCTCGTACTCGGGTTGACGCAAATGGGGCTGTCCGTCAAGATGGCCGATCTTGACGCGTACTTCGCCCCAGGGCGTGGCGGTCCATTCCCACGAGCGCTCCAAGCAATAGCGGGACTCCGTCCGCATCCGCAAGCCCAAGGTGGTCGAGTTGGCGAACAACGTCTGCGTGACAGCGTCCACTTGGGTTTCGTCGCACAAGACCGTGACCAGATGCCCCGGCCGGCCCTTCTTGCCTTGAACCGGCGTGAGAAAGGCGTCCCGCGCGCCGCAATCCATGATAGCGCTAATGAGAGGCGGGTACAGCTCCGGACTCATGTCGTCAAGCGTGCTTTCAATCACCACGATCGGCTCCGTGCGCAAGCCCGCCTCTTCCGTCTTGCCCACCAGGGCCCGCAATACATTGGGCCGATCCGGCAGATCGCGCGTCCCGCTGCCGTAGCCCACGGTTTCGGGCGTCATGGACGGCATGGGACCAAAGCCGGAGGCCATCTGCGCGATGAGGGCGGCCCCCGTGGGCGTGGTCAGCTCGGCTTCCACGTCCCCGCCGTACGAGGGAATCTCCTTGACCAGCAGGGCCGTGGCGGGCGCGGGGACCGGCATGAGGCCGTGGTCGCACTTGACTTGACCGCCCCCCAACGCCAGGGGAGACGCGGTCACTTTGCGCACGCCGAGGTTGTGCAATGCGAGATGCGCGCCAATCACATCCACAATGGAATCAAGCGCGCCCACTTCATGGAAGTGGACTTTCTCCACCGTCGTTCCGTGGACCGCGGCCTCGGCGTCGGCGATCCGCCGAAACGTGGCCGCGCTGGCTTCCTTCACTTGGGCTGGCAGATCGCCGCCCTCAATAATTTCGAGAATGTGGCGGAGATGCCGGTGCGGTTTCTCCGAGGAGTCCACGTGGACCCCGAATTGGGTGGCGGTGACGCCTTTCTTAACCACTTTTTCCGCCGTGATGTGGAATCCCGGCACGCCGAGGCTTTGTAGGCCCGTCTCAAGACGCTCGAAGCTTGCGCCCGCGTCAAGCAACGCACCCACCATCATGTCGCCGCTCACTCCGGAAAAACAATCGAAATGCAAGGTCTTCATCAACCTATCCCCATGCGTTTCGTGACATCA
>PUOI01000054.1 GCA_003552765.1 Candidatus Hydrogenedentota bacterium
ACGGCCGTGTCCTCGATGCCCGCAATGGGTTTCGCCGGTCCCTTGCAGCCCGTCAGCAGGCTCAGGCCGGCCTTGCGCATCTCCCAAACGCTCGCCATCTCCGCGGCTTCCCGCGTAAGCAAGGTTCGCTCACCCAGGCTCCGTTGGCGCACGGTTTCAAGCCTCCCGGCCACGTCATCGTCATAGAACTCAACGATGAGAATGGATTCGCACGGTTTCTCGTCGAGTTCCATCAGCGCGCGCGCCTGACGAAAGGCGTGTTGCCCCCGCGTCTGGTCGAACAACACCCGGTCGATGTGTTCGATCGCGGCGGGTTGAAGGTCGGTCAAACTGACGGTCGCCGCCATGGCCTCGGTCACCGACGGAAAGAAGATCAGCGCGAGTCCCTTTTCTTGGGGGAGCGGCGTCAGTTCGAGTTCAGCCGACATGATAGTGGCCAGGGTCCCTTCGCTACCCGCGAGGATATCGGCAAGATTCCCCGGCTTCCGCACCCATCGATCCAGTCCATAGCCCGGCCAACGCTTGACCAGGCCCTCGGGACACCGATCCCGGATGGCGGCATCGTACTGCCCCGTAATCCGCTGGATGGCCGCCTCTTCATCCGGCAACGCGCCGGAATCGCGCGAAATTGTGACCACCCGGCCATCGGCCATCACCGCGTCCACCGAGGCCACATGGTCCGCCGTCACGCCGTAAAGCGGCGTGCGCGCGCCCGATGAGTTGTTCGCAATCATCCCGCCCAGCGTGGCCCGGCTGCTGGTGGCCACGTCCGGGCCGAATTGGAGCCCGTGCGGTTTGAGATAGGCGTTGAGCTGATCGAGAATAACCCCGGCGCCAACGTGAACCGTACCCTTGGCGGTATCGAGATTCGTGATGGCCTGGTTGTGCCGCGCGGCGTGCACGATGAGCCCGGGGCCGAGCGCGCCGCCCGCGAGCCCTGTGCCCGCGCCCCGTGGCGTCACGGACACGCCCGCCTCCGCCGCAAGCTCGATGACGCGGCTTGCCTCGGCCGCATTTCCGGGAAAGGCCACGCCCATGGGCTCGACCTGATACACCGAGCCATCGGTGGCGAACATCTGGCGGGTATGATCATCGAAAAGGATCTCACACGGCGCGCCGGACAGGATCGCGCGCTGTTGCGAATCGTTGAGCGGATTTTGCATGGGCATGAAGCAGATTCCCTGGACTGAATAGCGGCGCTGTAAGGCATGCCGAGGCCGCGCCTGACGCCCCGGTGTTCGCCCAATAATAGAATCCATGGAAGCATCCGTCAAGATTGCGTGAACGGACTCCCGCTGAGCCGTGAGTGAGGCAAGGCGCTGTCCAGGAAAGCGTTGGGCGTGCTGCAGGTATAGTGCGCATAAAGGGGGGGTTGACAAAAAAGCTTGTGCCGTTTACGCTATAAGTAGGTGGTGTGCTGTTGACTTTGGGCTAGACTGGCAACGAAAGGGGGCAAGAGATGAGCACCGTCGTAGCGCGCCAAGCAAAACACTCCGGCAGACAAGGCGGCGGATGGATGAGGGGTGTTGCCGCGGCCGCAATCTGCGCGCTCCTCGCTGCCGCCGGCGGCGCGGAGGAACTGTCCGAGGAAGAGCAGTTGGATCTGCTGGAAAAAGCCGACGACTATGTCTTTGATAGGGACCGTGACACGGACACGGCCATCGCCTTGTACATGGAGGTGCTGGAGAAGGTGGATCTGGACCCCCGCATCCGGCTGGAGATCGAGTTGCAGATCGGCCACCTCCACCATTTCCACGCGCCTAGCGACAAGTGGGATCTTCCCACCGCCGTGGCCTGGTACGAGGCCGTCATTGAGCGGTACCCGATAACAGAGCCAGATGTCTTCGACGCCCTGGGCCACCGGGCGCTGGCCTTCCGCCAAATGGATCGCTATGAAGAGGCGAAGGCTGCCTACCTCGACATACGTCAAGCCTATCTCAGTTTGCCAGAGGAAGATCAAGAGAAACTGGCGAACAGATGGGACCGGTGGAACACGAGGACACTGGTTCACATTCTCAGCCTGCACGCCAAGAACGGCGTCGAGGGCGTGCCGGGGCTCCGGGCGATGAAGACCGCCTATCCCGGCGATGAAAAGCTTGTGCGGGAAGCGGGGAAGGCCATTGACATTCTCGAGGAAGCCCACGAAACCCTGGCTCATTACGAAGACGGGGATGCGGAAGATCTGCCATATTTGTTCCGGGCCTCCACGGAATTGCGGGAGAGCTACCTCGCCGGAAGAACGGCGCGAGAATGGAGAGAAGACGGCGAGGTGGCGGTCTCTGTCGCGCTGCAATTGGTGTCCGGCGAGGCCCGCCGTATCAAGGACATGATTGACCCCACCCGCGAAGAGCTTCGGGAACTACATCGGCAAGGGCTGATCTGAACGGTGGACCTGGGCGGCGGGGTAACCGCGAATGAACGCTAAGGAGCGCGAATAGGCGTATTCATCAAGCCCGGGCTGGTGCGGTTCACACCCTGGATCCCCGCTTGCGCGGGGATGACGATGCGGGCGGGGATCCAGGGCGCGATGTAACGCAACGCAAAGGAGCGGAATCATGACAAACCGAAAGACGCTATATTTAACCGGCGCCATCGCGGCCGCTGCTCTGGCTGGAGGCGCGGCGTTGATGGGGAGCGAGGTATGGGGCGTACTTGCGGAAGAGCCCTGGGACTTTCCCGACGATCCTCTGGAGGCGCGCCATCCCAGCGGGATGAACGACGGAGAACCGTTGGAGCTGGAGAGGATGACCAACGTGCGCGGTATCGTGCGGGCCTCCTACGGTGTCCCCTATTACGTGGAACTCGTAGCCCATCCGGAGACGGGTGGCTGGGATTTCGGCGGGACCATCGAAGTGCGCCGGAATCAGCGGCTGGAGACCACGCTCGAGCAAATCGGAGCCAGCGCCCCGTTTCCGTTGGCGTGGGACGTGATCGACGGCGTGGTGCGCATTTACCGTGGTGAAGTCCCGGAGGGCGAGCGGTGTCTGCCCAGTGTGCCCGTGACGGTGCAGGGGACCATGACGCCGTGGGAGGGGATCAAGCGTACCGCCCGGCAGATGAACGAGGCGTACGGGGCGTTGGGCGAAGGCGGCCCGGAACAGGTGCGTGTCGCTATTTCGGGAGTGGGAACCCTCGCGCTGTCCGACCTCCGCGGCTGGAGAGACGAAGGCGTTGGGTTGCTGCCTCCGGACCGCTTCGGACGGGAGCCCATCGAGCTGGATTTGGAGGATGTCCCCGCCCGCGAGGCCTTGGCCCGCATCCAAGCCGCCAGCGGCTACGCGTTTGACATTAGCTATGGTTACCGCACAGACAGAATGGACAATCTAGTTGTGTTTCTGGATTGGGGTGATACCCGCGACGAGGAGCGGGCAAAAAAGGACGCGCATCGGGCCACCCTCGAAGAGGCCGTGCTATGGACCACAGCGATGCGGGAAGCGAGTAGGGGCGAATACGGCATTGACTGGGAATGGGACGACGAGGACTACGAACGCTGGGTTGGCGCGCCGCCCATGCACCCTAACGCGGAGCCCTTTGAACCGGCCGATCTGCCCTGGCCCATTGACCCCGGCGACGTGCCGTAAGCAAGAAAGCAGGCGTTCATTCGCGGTTAGTCATCGGCGGGGTAACCGCGAATGAACGCGTTGGAGCGCAAACACTCGCCCACCCTCGCGGTTAATCGCCAATCATGTCCGAGAATGTATCCCGGACCTTCTCGATCTTGGGTAAGGTGATCGAGCGGACGTAGGGATTCGTGGGATTTTGGGTTGCGAAGTTCTGGTGGTAATCCTCTGCTTTATGGAAGGCGTCTAGCGGTTCGAGCGTGGTGACGATAGACCCGTTGAACTTACCTTCCTCCTCCAGCTCCTTGATCATCGCCGTGGCCGCGGTCCTCTGCTGCTCGTTGGCGTAAAAGACCGCGCTCCGGTATTGCGGCCCAACGTCGGGACCCTGCCGATTGAGTTGGGTGGGGTCGTGGGTAGCGAAGTGCACGCGCAGCAAATCTTCGTAGGATATCCGGTTGGGGTCATAGAGAACGCGCACCACTTCGGCGTGACCAGTCTGCCCCGTCTTGACCGCCTCGTAGTTCGCGGTATGCGCCGCGCCGCCCGCATAACCCGAGTCAACCGAGAGCACGCCATCGAGTTGCTGAAACACGGCTTCAACGCACCAGAAGCATCCCCCCGCCAGCACGGCCTCCGCGCGCCCGCCGGATACCGGCTGACCAGTGGACGCCAGTTCGTCCCGCGGCGTGAAGTTTAACGCGGCGGAGTTCATGCAATAGCGCAAGCCGGTAGGCTGTGGTCCGTCTCCGAAGACGTGACCGAGATGCCCATCGCAACGCGCGCAAAGGACCTCTGTCCGCACCAAAGATAGGCTGTAGTCTGGTCTTTCTCGCAGGTTTTCCGGTGCAATGGAGGCAAAAAAGCTCGGCCATCCCGAGCAGGACTCGAACTTCGTGCTCGAATCAAACAGCGGCAAGCTGCAACCCGCACAGACGTATACGCCGTCGCGATGCTCATTCAGCAGCCTCCCCGTCCCCGCCCGCTCCGTACCGGCCTGGCGCAAAACGCGGAACTGCTCTGGGGTAAGCTCGTCCCGCCATTGCGCATCGGACTTCGCCACAACCGGCGTCTCGGTGGGCGCCGTCAGCTCCCCCTGTTCATCAAAGATCCGGACACGCACTGTTTCCATGGTCCCCTCATGATCGCTATTCATGGTTGTCCCCGCTTCGGTTGATTGAGATACAAAACCACATCCCGTACCGGCGGCCATCAGCAACGCCGCAGCCAGGCCCGTGCGCCATAGCGCGCCAAACAGACTCGTCTTCATGACTTCTCCTCGGGAGTTGACAGCGGCGTCTACTCACTCCATGCGAGCAGAATTCAACCGCCTGTTCCATAAGGAGAAACCCCTCCGCCCCACGTCTTATTTCAGCAGGGGTTCCGGACCGCCGCTATGCGTCCTTCCGAAGGCGCGACGCTATCTCGCCGCACAGGTCCTGATACAGATGCGCGAATGGAGCGGAATACTTGGCGACAAAACTGGAAGGATTGATGCCGGGTTCCGTGGCTTCCGCAATTCTTGAGGCGTTGGGGATAACCGTCTTGAACGGTCTGGGGAGTTCGTCAAACGGAGCGGGCGGGTTTTCCTTGCCCGCCTCTTCCACGCAAAACCGGTGGATTTTGGCCTGTTGGCGGTACAGCGACCAGAGGGTGCCGAGCGCCCGGATCCGGGTGACATTGCCGCGCCGGAGCCGCTCAAGAAGCCACGCCGACCCCCGGATGGACAGGCGGTCCGGGATGCACGGCACAATGAACGCGTCTCCGATGCCCAGCACCTGGCGCACTTGCAAGGCGAGACTGGGCGGACAGTCCACGATGACGTAATCGTAAGCGGTTTGAAGATAACGCTGAAGCATCGCGCGTTTCCGGCGCAGTTCCTTATGGTACTCATCAATCGTATTGTAGCCCCGGCGCGCTCGCGCCATGTTTGACTGAAAGTCGTCGATCCGGATGGAACAGGGTATGACGTGGAGATTGGCGTAGCCTTCGCCAATGTTGGACGCGTTTTCAATGATGAAAGGAGGGATGCGCTGTTCCTCGAACTCATCGTCCAGCATGGCCGCGAGGAGATCATGGAAGGTCTGCTTGCGGCGTTCGCTTCGAAGCACGCCATCTTCACCCAGAAGCAGTTCGCTGGCCAGGCATTGATGATCGGCGTCAATCACCAGCACCTTGTGTCCCATGTAGGCCAGACATTCCGATATGGCCACGGCATTGGTAGTCTTGGCCACGCCGCCCTTCAGGTTCAGCATCAACAGAATCGACACGCAGACCTCCCTCTAACGCTTGGCTCCTCCCCCATGCCCAATCCCCAACATGCTCCCTAGCCGGGCTACGCCGCGCCCCGCCCCTCGATAACCGCGCGGAATGTCTTCACGAGAATGCGGATGTCCTGGGCCAGCGACCAGGAGTCGATGTAGGCGAGGTCGAGTTCCACCCACTCATCAAAGGTCACGTCGCTACGTCCGCTGATCTGCCACAGACCCGTCATCCCCGGCTTAACGCTCAGCCGCCGGCGCTGACTCCACGTGTACTCCGCAACCTCGCTTGCGAGCGGCGGCCGGGGTCCCACAAGGCTCATGTGGCCCAGCCAGACGTTGATGAGTTGGGGAAACTCGTCGATGCTATATTTGCGCAGAAAAGCTCCCACCCGCGTGATGCGAGGATCCGTGCGCGCCTTGAACACGGGGCCGTCCGCTTCGTTGAGGTGCGCCACCTGCGAACGCAGCTCCTCGGCGTTTTGCACCATCGAGCGGAACTTGAGCATGTGGAAGCGACGCTGATTCAGTCCCACCCGTTCTTGGCTGAAGAAG
>PUOI01000635.1 GCA_003552765.1 Candidatus Hydrogenedentota bacterium
CGCCACGACAATCATCAGCTCGATCAAGGTGAAACCCGCGTTCTTCTTTTTGCTCATAGTCTGTTCCTCCTGGTTGTGATTGTTTTAACCCCTGCCATTGTTGGGGCCAATTGCTTCAACTGTTACAATCCTTATCGCAACCGGCGTGCCAAGGTTGGGAAAAGAGCTGTAAGTCTTTGTGCGACAGGGGTTTAGGGGGTTAAGGCAGTGGAGGAACGTTGGGGAGAGCGCCGCCGGAGGGCGTCTATTTGGGCGGAGTCTGACGTTTTTTGTCATCGCCGCCCGGTTCCGCGGGTCATCCCGGCGGAATGCGCCCCGGGTTCGCCGGGTTTCGGGAAGATTCCGGGCAATCGGCCTGCTTTGCCGCTGAAAAGCGTGGGGGAGGTGGGCTACTCCGCCGAGACGGGACGCAGCACCGGTCCGTCGAACGCGGCTTGAGGGGTGGATTCCTCGACCTCGGAATCGTCCATGTCTTCGCTGGGGGGAACGTCTTCCATTTCGATTTCAATGGCGTTCAACGGCGCGGGAGCCTCGTGCGCGTTGTGCTGCTCATCGCTGGCCCAGGGGCCGCCCATGAGCCGCTCCAATTCCGCCACGGCCACATGCCAATCGCGCAACGCGCCCACCCGCTCCAGCTCGAAGTCGAGGAGCATGCGTTGGGTGTCCAGGACGTCGATGAGGCTGATAGCCGTCACGGCGCTGACGTAGCTGCGCTCCAGGCTTTCGAAGGTGTCCTCGGCCTGGGGGATGAGGGAATCGCTGAATAGATTGTAGCGGCGCTTGGCGTCCTCGATCTCGAACAGCGCCTGACGGCCGTCACGGTCCAAGGCGAGCTGGCGCGTCCGCTCTTCGTGTCGCGCGGCCCGCTCCCGCGCCTTGGCTTGGCGGATGCCCGCGTCGATGCGTTCGCGCTGGATGGGGATGCGCATTTCGACGGAGACCATGACGTTGTCCCGCATGCTGGGATCCGACACCCGGTCCCGGTAGTTCGCGATGGTGTTCAGGTCCATGAGCGGACGCAACGGCGACATGGCGTCTCCCCGCGCCAGATTCTCGACGGACATGAGCGCATCAAGGGTGGGACCAATGGGGGAGGGGCCGCGCGGATCCCGCATGCGCTCGTAGCCGAGGCCAAACGTGATGTCCGGGTAGCGTTCAAGGCGCGCCTGTTCCACGGCGTGGCGGCGGCTTTCCCGCACGTGTTCGAGTTCCGTCAGCTCGGGGTTCGCGACGCGGATGTGCGCCGCCACCATGGACGAAGGCGGGGGAGAGGGGGGCATCTCCGCCTCCTCCGGCCACGGCAGCATCTCCCGCTCCTCCCGGCCGATGGCCTCGCTCAGCCGTCGGGACGCGGCCGGGCGCATGTCCACGATCCGGTTGTACTGGTCCATGAGCTGGGTTATTTCGATCTCGAGCCGGAATAAGTCATCTTGGCGCACCCTGCCAATGGCAAAGAGCGGCTCGATGGATTCCAGCATGACCTCCAACAGCTCGATTTGCTCATCCAGCACTTCCCGGCGTTCGGCGAGATAAGCGTACTCGAAGTAGGCCTCCTTGACGCGGGCGAAGAGGGCGTCCCGTTCCGCGTAAAGCCGTTGCAGCGCCGCCTCCGCTTCCTCAGCCGCTTCATCGCCCTGGGCCGCGAGCCGCCCGAACCAGGGGAATCGCTGGCCGATCATCACGCCGAAGCGCATTTGGTCCGACTGAAGGAACTGCGTGTAGCTGAGCATGGGATCGTCCAGGGAGGTCACCTGAGGGATTTCCTCCATGGCGGCGCGCCATTGTTCGTATCGCGCCTCAAGGATGGGATGATTTTCCGCCGCTTCTTCAAGGTAGCCGCCGAGTTCTTCGTTCTCCGCGTAAAATTGCGGCGGCTCAATATCGGCTGCTCCCAAGAGCATAAGTAACGCCAGTGTGCTCATGGTATTCTTTCCTGTTGGTTTCCGGCTACTTTGGTTATTCCCCCAAACGCCGGGTAAGCGGCTGTCCCGGGGAACGACATTGCCCTTGATCCCTCTTCGAAGGAGAATACTTCGTACCGCCGCCTCTACAGACGCCATTCTTTTGCCGGCGAGACGCCGGCGCTACTATTCCCCCTTGGAAGGGGGCAGGCCCGATAGGGCCGGGGGATGTAAACACCCCGCACACCGCTGTATCTGGCGATTGGCGATTCCCGCGCAAACGGGAATCCACGCCCCTGGGCTCTCCGCCCTCATCATTGCGCGTCCTGTGCCCGATCCAGCATCTCGTTCGTCTTCTCGCGGGTCTTGAGCTTGATCTCCTCGACCAGGCAATAGAGCACGGGCACACTGAACATGGTCAGCAGCACCAGGCTCATGCCGCCCACGCTGGGGATGGCCATGGGGATCATGATGTCCGAGCCCCGGCCGGTGGAGGTCAGCACGGGCAGCAACGCCAGTATGGTGGTCGCGGAGGTCATCAGGCATGGCCGGACCCGGCGCAGGCCCGCTTCGACCGTGGCCTCGCGGATCTGCTGAATGCTTTCGGTGGTCCGGCGCGCGAAGCTTTGCCGCAAATAGGTGGCGATGACCACGCCGTCGTCCACGGCGATGCCGAACAAGGCGAGAAAGCCCACCCAGACCGCCACGCTCAGGTTGATGGCCCGGAGCTGAAACAGGTCCCGCATGTTCACGCCAAAGACGTCGAAATTCGCGAACCACTCCTGGCCAAACAGATACAACATGAAGAAACCGCCCGCCCACGCGATGGCGATGCCGCTGAAGACCATCAGCGTGGTCACCACGGACTTGAACTGCAAGTATAGGATCATGAAGATGAGGAACAGCGCCACGGGCAGGACCACCGCCAGGGTTTGGGCCGCTCGCACTTGATGCTCGTATTCACCCGCGAAGGTGTAACTCACGCCGGCCGGCACACTGAGTTCGCCCCGTTCAATGAGTTCGGCGAGATGCGCATCGGCTTGCTCCACCACGTCCACCTCGGTCATGCCCGCGGCCGGGCCAAAGGTGATATACGCCACGAGGAAGGTGTCCTCACTCTTGATCATCTGAGGGCCGCGGACGTAATTGATATCGGCCACGTAGGACAGCGGGACTTGCGAACCATCCCGGCTGGGAACGAGCACGCGCTCGAGGTCCTCGATTTCGTTGCGCAATTCCCGTTGATACCGGACCCGGACGGGGAAGCGCTCCCGGCCTTCCACGGTCGTCGTGATGGTCCGCCCGCCGATGGCCGTGCTTATGACGTCCTGGACATCCATGATGTTCAACCCGTAGTTGCCCACGGCCTCGCGGTCGATGTCAATTTCGAGATACGGTTTGCCCACGACGCGGTCCGCGTTGACCGTGGCCGGATTGATGCCGTCCACTTGGCGCAATACCTCCTCGAACCTCACGGCCATGCGGTCCAGGGTGTCGAGGTCCGGTCCCCGGAGCTTCACGCCAATGGGTGCGCGCATCCCCGTCTGCAGCATCACCTGGCGTGTCTCGATGGGCTGCAGCATGGGCGCCGATGTTGTCCCAGGGAGATCCCCCGCTTCGACGATTTCGTGCCAGATGTCGTCCGGGCTCTGGATGTGATCGCGCCACTGCCGGTACGGCCGGCCGCGGGGATCCTCGATGAGTTCGTCCTCCTCGTCCCGCACGAATTCCTCCGCCTCGCGGTCATACTTGAAGTTGATGCGCCGTCCGTCCTCGTCCGTCAGGTATTCCGGGTAATAGTTGATGACCGTTTCAATCATCGACACGGGCGCGGGGTCCAGCGGACTCTCCGCACGGCCGATCTTGCCCACGGCTTCCCGCACTTCCGGAATCGCCTCGAAGGCCATGTCCTGATATTGCATGATGTCGAGCGCCTCGCCGATGGAGGCGTGCGGCATGGTGGTGGGCATCCAGAGAAACGACCCCTCGTCGAAGGCGGGCATGAATTCACGGCCCAAGCCGGGGAATTCATCAGAAGCCCATTCCCACGCGCGGCGATCCTCCACCAAGTCGCGCGAGAGGCCGACGCGTTCCAGCGTGGCGGGCGCGAAGGCGAAGACGCGCTCGAACCCCAGCCACACGGAAAGGCCGGCAATCACCAACAACGCGGGTAGGGCGAGGAACACCGCCTTGTGGGCGAGGCAGGCTCGCAGGATGGGAGCGTAGCACTTCTCAAAGATCCGGAACGCCACCAGCAGCCCGCCGATGAGCACCGCCACGAAGACGTAGTTGCGCACGAAACCCGGCTCGGGCCCCAAGGGTTCCCATACGGTTGCGAGCACCCACGTGACGGCGAGCGTCGCGGCGATGCTGGCGCCCCATTGGGAGCCGCGGCCCAGCCAGCCGGGCCAGTAGCCCTTGGTCAATTGCACGATGACGGCCGCCACGAGCGCCAAACCGGCCGCCCAGACGACCCATGAACCCGCCAGCACGCCCGCCATCACGGTCAGCACGCCTGCCACGCCCAATCCGCCCAGGAGCGCCCGCCGCAAAGTCTCGCGATCGATGCGTCCGGCGATGAAGACGTGAACGGCGGCGGGGACCACGGTCAGCGCGATGATGACGGCGGCGATGAGCACGAAGGTCTTGGTGTAGGCGAGCGGCACGAACATCTTACCCTCGGCCCCCGTCATGGTGAACACGGGGAGGAAGCTGATGACGGTCGTGGCGATGGCCGTGAGCACGGCGGAGCCGACTTCCCGGACGCCCCGGTGCACCACGTCCAGACGCGGTTCCCGGGTGTCCGCCTCGTCGAGGTGTTTCATCACGTTCTCCGTGACGATGATCCCCATGTCCACGATGGTTCCGATGGCGATGGCGATCCCGGCCAAGGCGACCACATTGGCGTCGACCCCGAACAATTTCATGGTGATGAAGGTCATCAACACCGCCAGCGGCAGCATGGCGCTGATGATCACGGCGCTGCGCAGATGCATCAGCATGAGTATGACCACGATGACGGTCACCAGGATCTGTTGCACGAGGGCGTCGTTGAGGGTCGCGAGGGTCTCTTGAATGAGGCCTGTTCGATCGTAGAAAGATTCGATGGTGACCTTGCTCGTGGTGATCCATTCCGGCCACTGGTCCCGGGGCGTCCGGTTGAGCCAACTCATCCAGGCGTCCTCATCGATCCCCGGTGAAGCGAAGGCGGTGAAGCCGCGATCGTCGGCGAACTCGGCGACTTGGGTCCGGTTCACCTCGCTCCAATCAATCACCGGCTTCACGGGCAGACCTGGAGAGATTTCCTCGATCTGAGCGCGGACGTTCTGGATGGCCTCCAGCGGATTGAAACCTTCCCGAACGACCACCACACCGCCGACGGCTTCGGCGCCGCCCCTGTCCAAGGCGCCGCGCCGTTCCGCGGGTCCCAGGGTGACGTGGGCCACGTCGCGGACGCGAATCGGCACGTTGCCATCCGCAAGCCGGACCACGGCTTGTTCGATATCCCCGAGGTCCTTGATGAATCCTCTTCCGCGCACCAGATACTCGACCCGGTTGATCTCCGTAGTGCGCGCGCCAACATCAAGATTGCTCTTGCGGACCGCCTCGAAGACATCGCCGATGGTCACGTTGTGCGCGCGCATGGCGTCGGGGTCCACGTCCACCTGATACTCTTGGACGTAGCCGCCCACCGAGGCGACCTCGCTGATGCCCCGTGCGGACAGAAGCCCATACCGCACGTACCAGTCCTGGATGCTCCGCAGTTCGTGGAGTTCCCAGCCGCCCACGGGTTCGCCATCGGGGTCGCGGCCTTCCAAGGTGTACCAGTAGATCTGGCCGAGCGCCGTCGCGTCCGGGCCGAGCCCGGGCTCCGCATCCTCCGGCAGCGTACCGGCGGGCAAGCTGTCGAGTTTCTCGATGATACGCGCCCTCGACCAGTAAAACTCGATGTCTTCCTCGAAGATCACGAAGATGGAAGAGAAGCCGAACATCGAGTTGCTGCGCACCTCCCGCACGCCTGGCACGCCCATGAGCGCGACGGTAAGCGGGTAGGTCACCTGGTCCTCCACGTCCTGCGGAGACCGGCCGGGCCATTCCGTGAAGACGATTTGTTGGTTCTCGCCCAGGTTGGGAATCGCGTCCACCGGGACGGGATCCCGCGGCAGCCAATCGATGTCCCAATCGAACGGCGCCACGGTCATGCCCCAGCCAACGAGCAGCAAGACAAGCAGGATCACCACCAGTTTCTGCTCAAGACAGAACCGGCTTATCCGGCCTAGCAGGGACTCGGTTTCGGGGTCGCGCCGTTGTTCCTCCGCCGAAGTGGAGTGGGGGGGCGTCTCACTCATGACAGTCTCACCTGATTCGTACTTGGCCCATCCTAAAATTGTGGGTAGCCTTGATTCGGTTTGTTTTGGCCGTGAGGTGGCACGAGCTTCCAGCCCGTGATTCATGGCCTAGAAGGCCATGCC
>PUOI01000320.1 GCA_003552765.1 Candidatus Hydrogenedentota bacterium
ACTGTTTCTCGTTGACGTCCGCCTCGATGGATACCCACGTGCCGTCGTCCTCTTGGCGCTGTTCCTCAAGCCGGAAACTGTACACGTAGGCGGGGGCCGAGTCGATGATTTGGCGCAGGAGGCTGAAGTCGCGGGCCGGGATGAACTCTTGGAGGACCTTGAGCACGGCCTCGCGTTGGGCATCGTCCACCGCCGTGGTGCGGGCTTCGGCGCCCGCGCCCGGTGCGCTGCCCTCGGCGGAGACCGTGACCAAGCCGTCTTCATCGGCCACCGCCGCGTCGTGCAGCAGCGCACTTACCAGCAGCGCCGCCGCGAGAATCCGCAGAAGCCGCGCGCTATTTGGCCGAAACCGTGGCCACATCATCGCAACCCTACAGCGCACGAGAGGCGTGGTCCGGCCCGAAAGCCGTCCAGGCGTTCCCTCGGGCGGGAAGCAGCCATTCCGTTTTGCTGACGCAAGCGGGCGTCCTTAGTTCCTGGCTTGGGCGATCAGGATCAGACGAATGAGTTGGAGCGCCGCCATCGCCGCCGACGCCACATAGGTCATCGCCGCGGCATTGAGCACCTTCTTCACGCCGGCGAGTTCCTCTTCGTTCACGTAGCCGCCCTCGGATAGGGCCGCCAACGCGCGGCTGCTTGCGTTGAACTCGACGGGCAACGTGATGACCGTGAAGAACACCGCCAAGGTGAACAACATGATGCCGATGTGCATCAGCACGGAGAAGGCTGGGATGATCAGCCCCCCGAAGAACAGCGGAAAGGCCAGCGTGGAGCCAAATTTGCTGACGGGATACGCCACGTTGCGCAACACCAACGGCCCATAGGCCTCCTTGTGCTGGATGGCGTGGCCCACCTCGTGCGCGGCCACCCCAAGCGCGGCCACGCTGCGGCCTTGATAGACGCCCTCGGAAAGGCGCAAGGTCCGGTTCGTGGGATCGTAATGGTCGGTCAACTGGCCTTGCGTCATCTCAAGCCCGCAGGCCAAGCCGTCACTGTTCTTCGGATCATCGGTGAGGGGGATATCCGCGTCGCGCAATATGGCCGCCGCCACCTTCGCGCCGGTCATTCCGGAACGCACGGGCACCTGCGAGTACTCTTTATAGGTTGAACTGACCTTCCACTGCGCCCACATCGCAAACAACAAGGCGGGAATCAACAGCACCATGGTGGGGTCAAAAAAGAGTGGCATCATTGTTAAGTTATTGCTCCTCGGATGGCTTGGAATCCATGGGTGTTTCGCTAGCGGCGCCCTGTTGGGGATTCGAACTCATGGAACACCGTCCATTCACTTGGGCGCCTTCCTCTATTACAATCTGTTTGGCGCGGATGTCGCCGGTTATTTGGGCTGTCGAGCAGACATGGAGTACACCACCGCAGATCACATCGCCATCGATCCGGCCCGCGGCGGTGAAACTCTTTCCGGCGAGCACATCGGCCTTCAGCCGGCCGCTCTCGCTCAGCACGAGGTCGCCGCTGCACTCCACCTTGCCTTCCACCAGCCCTTTCACCTCGCACTTCGCCGCTTGGATTTTACCTGACACGAGCGCGTTGGCGCCGAGGGCCAGGGGGGCTTCCACGAACACATCGCCCTGGATGCGCCCATCGATCTCGGTTTCCGCCGGACTCGAAAGCGATCCATCCACGATAACGCCCTCGGGTATGGTCATCTTCCGGGGGGTGACGTATTGCGCCCGCCGGATGGCTAGGTCATCGGCGGTGACATGTTCGCCCGCGCCAATGCCGCTGGCGCTGCCGGGACGCCGCCGGTTGGCCCCCCGCCGGTTTTGCAGCGCCTCGTGAAAGGCCGTGTTAAACCGGTCGAGCAGCGAAGACTTGCTGGTGGCTTCGGCCAAGGCTTCATAGGTGTCGGGGCCGTCCTCCGCGAGAGGGACGATCTCCGTCCGCGGCTCCTTGGACTTCGACCGGCGTTGAGGTTCGCCCTTGCCGCGCTCACTGCTGGAGGATCGCACCTGTTTCCTGTCCTTCTTTTTCGCCAAGGCTACACGTATTCCAAATGCCTACAAATATCCCAAACGGCCGCCGATATCGGCGACACAAGCCGATACCTTCAACCTTGGATGGCTAACGACGAACGGCACCCCCGAGTTTACCGCCTCGCTCACCCGTTTATCAAAGAATAGAAAACCCAGCCGTTCCGGATCTATCATGAGATTCTGCCTGGCCATGCGGCACAGAATATTGGAGGCCACTTGCGCTTCATAGGCCTTTCGCGCCCTGTTGACCACCACCTTGGGCTGGAGTCCGCGCGCAATCGCCTGAATCTCCTTCAATATCTGCGTCTTGACGGGCTGGCTGAACAAGGCCGAATCCCGGACCCTGTCGAGAAACTGGGGGAGCGACTCGTTTCGTTTCAGCAGCACGCCGACCTCGGGGGAATCATAAAAGCGCTCGATTTTGCGAAACAACGCCGCCCGAAGGAACTTGTACGCGTTGTCAATGCTGGTCTTCTCAGGCGTGATGACCAAGACCCCGTCGGAATCGGTCATCAGGAAGAAATCGAGGGTGTTGAGGTGGGCGCCGGCATCGAGGTCCACGATGACCAGATCCGCTTGCAGGCCCTGCAATTCCCGCATGAACGCCGCTCTCTGCTGGGTGCGCGGGTTGGCTGCGTCCAACAATCCGGTGGCCCCGGGAACGAAGCGGAGGTTTTCGTATGGCGTGCCCGAAACGATGGAAGCCAGGCTGGGCCGTTCTCGGGTGAGAAAATAGTCGTCCAGCGGCCGTTCCGCCTTGGCGCCAAGGACGGCCTCAAGATTGGAACAGCTCAGGTCCGCGTCCACCAATACAACCTGCCAGCCCTTGCGGGCGACCTCTATGGCCAGGTTGACGGAGAAACAGGTCTTGCCGACCCCGCCCTTTCCGCCGCCGACAACAAGCAGGTCCGGCGTCCTCACCTCCTGTGAGGCGCTCACTGCTTCTTCCACAAGCCGCAACGTCCCTCCTCCTTGAGCATGGGGCTCCTGACGCCAAGCCCGGACTGAAGGTCAACGACCAAATCAATGTAGCAGAAATGGGCTTCCATTGCAAAGGATTTACGTGTCCCACAAGCGGCAACGGCGAGACGAGGGCAGCCAGCCAAGGGCGGCCTAACGCTAGCGGCGCTACGCCTTCTGCCCTTCTGTTTGCTGCGCCTCCATGGCTTCTTGGGCTTCGAGCCAGCGTGTGCAGTCGATGGCGGCTCGGCACCCCATGCCCGCGGCGGTCACGGCCTGGCGGTAGACGCTGTCGGCCACGTCGCCCGCGGCGAACACGCCCTCGATATTGGTGAAGCTGGTATCCGGCTTGATTTTCAGGTACCCCGTTTCGTCCATGTCGAGCCACCCCTCGAACAGGTCTGTGTTCGGTTTGTGGCCAATGGCGGCAAAATAGCCCGAGCAGGCGAGTTCACGGGTTTCGCCGCTCTGGACATCCTTGAGGCGGACGCCGGTCACCCCGTCCTCGTCGTTGCCCAAGATCTCGTCGACCACCGAGTTCCATTCCACGGTGATCTTGTCGTTCTGTAACACGCGATCCGCCATGATTTTGCTCGCGCGCAGCTTATCCCGCCGATGGATGACATGAACCTCGCTGGCGAAGCGCGCCAAGAACAGGGACTCCTCCATCGCGGTGTCGCCGCCGCCCACGACCACGACGGGCTTGTTGCGGAAACGCGGCAAGCCTCCGTCACAGGTGGCGCAGGCGGAAACGCCGCGGTTCATGAACTTCTCCTCGGATTCGAGGCCGAGGTACTTCGCATCCGCGCCCGTCGCCACGATAACCGCGTTGGCTTCCCACACATCCTCGCCGCTCCACACCTTGAAGGGCCGCTCCGAGAAGTCCACCTTGGTGACCGTCTGCGAAAGGATGCGTGAGCCGAAGCGTTCGGCCTGTTTCTTGAAATCGGCCATCATCTCCGGCCCCGTCACACCCTCGGGATAGCCGGGATAATTCTCGACCTCCGTGGTAGTCATGAGCTGCCCGCCCGGCGTGATCTCCTTGCTGATTTCGCCTTCAAACATCAACGGTTCGAGATCGGCCCGCGACGTGTACAACGCCGCCGTGTAGCCGGCCGGCCCCGATCCGATTATGATTACATTTTCCATGAAACAAGCTCCTTGTGGGGGGATGCGCCACCATCCGCGATGCAATGGCGTGGGGGTACGTGCGGGCGTGCGCCCAGGCGCACGATAGATTCATTATTATACGCCATGAGCCGTCTCTAGGCAAAACTGACGCCAAGGCGGCTCGGTTGTGGAAACCGTCCTTACCCAGAAGGTACCATCCCCAAAAAACCAACCAGGGACCGAAATGCGCGTCACATTGGAGGTGAACCATTGGAACGCTGGGTGAAGAGTGAAGTCCTATACGAAGGGCCTATTGTCAGGCTGCGGGCGGGCGACGCCGTGCTCGACGACGGTACGGCGGTCAAGCGCGAGGTGGTGGAGCATGACGGGGGCGTCGGGATCCTGCCCTATGAAGACGGCGAGGTGTTTCTTGTCCGGCAATACCGCATCGCGATAGGCAGCGAACTGCTGGAAATCCCGGCGGGCCGTCTGGAAGCAAACGAGACGCCGGAAGAGCGCGCGGCGGTGGAACTCGAAGAAGAGATCGGGCGCCGCGCTGGCCGCATCACGCCTTTGAGCACATTCTACCCTTCGCCGGGCTTCACCAACCAAGTGGATTATGTCTTCCTAGCCACCGAGCTGACCGAGACCGAGCGCCGTCCGGAATTCGACGAACGCATCGAAGTGGTGCGCCTGAGCCTGGACGAGGCGGAGTCCATGCTGTTGCGGCCGGATGCGCTCGTGGACGGCAAGACGGCTGTCGCGTTGTATGCGCTGTTCGCGCGCCTCGGGCGTATCCCCGGGTAACCGCGAAGAGCAACCGCGAATGAACAGCGGGAAAGAGTAACCGCGAAGAGAAACCGCGAATGAACGCGAATTGACGCGAAAGACAACAGCAGCTGAATAGCTAACGCACAGGGAGACATCAATGGACCGCTACGATCAAAAGGATGGCAAGGGGTTGCTTCTGAAGGACGAGGTTTACGCGATTGTGGGCGCGGCGATCGAGGTATCGAAAAACCTGGGGCCTGGGTTCTTGGAGGCGGTGTATCAAGAGGCGTTGGCGCTTGAGCTGGCTGAGCGCGGCATCCCTCATGAGGAACAGAAACCTATCCGGATCAAATACAAGAACCACCTACTCCGCAAGGAATACTACGCGGACTTCCTTTGCCATGACCAGATTATCATCGAGATCAAAGCCACGAAAGCAATAACTTCGATTGAAGAAGCTCAGTTACTGAACTACCTACGAGCCACCCAGCTTCCTCTGGGAGTTTTGCTGAATTTCGGTTCTCAAAAATTCGAGTGGAGACGCTTCGTCAACACACGGAAAGAAGCGCCCCGCCAAGGCACACAATAAATTCGCGTTAATTGGCGTTCATTCGCGGTTTCTCTTCGCGGTTGCATCTCGCGGTTACTCATTGCGGAGGATGGCGGCGCCGTAGGTGAAGCCGCCGCCGAATGCGGTCAGGGCGATGGGGCCCTTGGGGAGATTTCCTTCGGCTAGGGCGAGGGGAATGCTGCTTGAAGAGGTATTGCCGGTGTGTTGGATGGATTGGCGCACGCCGACCCCGGCGGGAAGCCGGCTCTCGACGGCGGTCAGGATGCGGCCGTTGGCTTGGTGGGGGATGACGAGGGCGAGGTCTTCCAGGGGGATGGCGTTGGCGTCGCAGGCGCTCTGCACGCTATCGAGCATGGCCCGGACGGCGTGGGTGAACACTTTGCGGCCACGCATGCGAATGCGCGCGTCCTCCCGCAGCCCCACGTAAAGGGCTTCGCCGGGTTCGCCTTCGGCGCCAAGGAGGGGCCGCGTGAGGGTGAGGCCTTCGCTGTCTCCATCGCTGGCGGCGGTCAGAACAGTGGCCGAGGCGGCGTCGCCGAAGATGATGGCCGTCTCGAAATCGTCCTCCGTTAACCACGCGGACAGCATCTCGGTGGTGACGGCGAGCACCCGCCGGGCATGGCCCGAGTGGAGGGCGTCGAATCCCGAGGCGAGGGCGTACAGGTAGCCGCTGCACGCCGCGCTGATGTCATAAGCGGGGATGCGCCGGGGCGCGGCCTTCTGGCTTAATTCGTGGAGGAGCCGGCACGCGGTGGAGGGCGTTGCGGCTTCCGGCGTCGTGGTGCTGACAATCACGGCGTCGATGTCCTCCAGCGTGAGGGACGCCTTGGCCACCGCGCCGCGCGCCGCCTCCGCCGCCATGCTTAACGCGGACTCACCGGGAGCCGCCCAACGGCGCGAGCGAATGCCGGTGCGTTGGACGATATCGTCCGCCGAATACTCGGGGAACCGGGAC
>PUOI01000152.1 GCA_003552765.1 Candidatus Hydrogenedentota bacterium
TGGCGCGCGCGATCCAATTCAAGCGCTTTCATCGGCGTTTGTCCTTTGGTTCAAACTGGTACCCCTTCAGGGCCAAGGTTGTGGGAGTTTCGATTGAGTGTGACTTAGTCTCAAATGCTATCACAAGTGAATCCATCCCGTAGGGATGACAGATGCTAGCCAGGGGTTGAGCCCGCAGGCGATAGCGTGCGGGCGACACCCCTGGAAACAGGGTAACCCGACAACGACCCTGATAAGGGTCGCAGAACCTTTGTACACTTGGCTGCTGCGACCCCTGCCGGGGTCGATCAAGGCGGGTTCTCGGATCCAGGGGTATCGCCCTCTCGCTTGTGCTCGCGGGCTCAACCCCTGGCTAGCATCTGTGACCCCGCTGGGGTCATTTACACGGTGACCCGAGTATTGAGACAAGGGTCCAGCATTGATTGTGAACTCCAACGGGAGCCAATTGTGGGGCGCACAGCCGCGTTGTCCACAAATCAAGGGCTGAAGGGACACTAGTGGAGCGTCAAGGCTAGACTTGTTGACCGCCGTAGTGAACACGCTGGGAGGTGGCATGGCCTTCCAGGCCATGAGTCACGGGCTGGAAGCCCGTGCCACCTCTTGGCGTTCACGACAAATGCTGCAACCTTGCCTCCATTCGTGGGTGAACATCTAAAGACCCCAAAAGGGTCACAGATAGTAGCCTGGGGTTAAAGCGCGCGCAGCGCGCAATACCCCAGGATCGCAAGCCACCCCATCAATCGACCCCTTTAGGGGTCGCAGCAGCTGCGTGCACAGGAGTTCTGCGACCCCTAAAGGGGTCGGTGGGTGGAGCTTTGTTTCCGGGGGTATCGCCCGCGTGCTATCGCACGCGGCCTCAACCCCCGGCTACCAGCTGTCATCCCTACGGGATGGATCCAATTTGTGACAGCATGTCGGGTTACGTCCGACGCAACCGGGGTATCCACACATCAAGGACTGAAAAGGTACTGGGGTGAAGTCCGTATTCAACACGACACAGCGCCCGGATTCAAGCGCGGCCATTTGTATCAAGGGCCGATGCGGGGTACACTGGCGGCGTTGGAACCTCAATCGCTGGGTTACCTAGGCGGCGTGTGTTTTACATCCCCCGGCCCTACGGGCCACCCCTCAAAAGGGGAATCCCTCGTAACGCCGGCATCTTGCCGGCACGTGAGCCAAGCCGCATGGAAGGCGGCCCTACAATTCCTTGAAGGGGGATGTCTGCCGAAGCCGCTCAACCCGCGATTCGAAAAGAAGCCTATTCAGACATTACAGCAGACCTCAATGGCGAATTTTTCATGACCACGAACGAACCTTCTCCCGAATCCGAGCCGTTTCCCAGGGATCCGCGCGAAGGCGTTTTCGATGAGCAGTTATCCTTTCCGGTTCCGTTCACCGAAGCGCCGACGGCCATCAAGACGATCACCAAGCGTGACGGACGCGAGGCCCCCTTCGAGCGGCGAAAGATCGCGGAAGCCATTTATCAGGCCGCCCAATCCCTGGGCGTTGGGGACCGCGATCGGGCTGAGAGCCTGGCGTCGGCGGTGACGCTATATCTCGCGAAGCAGCTCAACGGCGGAACGGCGGCCGTGGATCAAGTCCACGACGCGGTGGAGCGCGTGCTCATCGAACTGGGCCACGGGCGGACCGCGCTCGCTTACGCGCGGTACCGCGATCGGCGTCAGCGCCTGCGCAAGCTCCGCGAAGGGGATGTGCAGGCCGTCGTCGAAGAGACCGAAGCGGCGGAACAGCGCGAAGCGGGCCACGCCGGGGAAGGTCTGTCGCTGTTTGTCCGAACGAGCGACGAGCGGCTCATGACGTGGGAGCGGGGCCGCATCGTGGAGGCCCTTGTGCGGGAAACGGCGCTGGATGAAGCCACGGCCGAGATCATCGCACGGGAAGTGGAGCAACAGATCCTCGATGCGCAGGTGGCCGCGCTCACGGCGCCTCTCATCCGGGAATTGGTGGGCGCCAAGCTCATTGAGCACGGACTCGAAAAGCATTACCGCCGCCACATGCGTCTTGGCGTGCCGCTGTTTGACGCCGAAAAGATCATCTGCGTCTCCAACGAGGCGGGAGGCCATGCGCATGCCGATCCCGCCACGAGCGACGCAATTCTGGCGGGGCGCGTCAAAAAGGAATTCGCCTTGGCGCAAGTCTTCTCCCAACCGGTGGCGGACGCGCACCTCGGAGGCGCGGTTCATCTTCATGGGCTTGACACGGTTGATCGCTTCGCGGCGGGCGGGCACGGGCTCGATTTCGTGCAACGGTTCGGCGTGCGAAGCATCGAGGGCCATCCCCCGGGCGGGCAACCCGCTCACGCCATGGACCTGGTCGCGCAAACAGCCGCGTTCACGGCGGGACTCGAACGGCATTTCGCCGGAGAAACGGTGTGGGACGCGTTCAACGTCCATTTCGCCCCGTTCATCGCTGAACGCCCGGAGTCCGAGAGCGAATACGCCGCCCACGCGTTGTTGGCGGAATTCGCCCATCGTTGCGGGCCGTCCACCGTCTTGGGTCTGCGATGGACCACGCCGGATGGCATGCGGAAATCGGAGGCGATCGGACCGGGGGGAGCGTACGCGGGCGAGATACACGCCGCTTTTGAAAGCGCCGCGCAACGGTTCATGCTGAACCTTCTCGATGGGGCATGGCGTGGGCCCACGGGGTTCACGCCGTTTCAGGCCCCTCGGTTGGAGTTTGTGGCCGATGCGCGGTTCTTCCGGGCCCCCGGCCGGGAGGGATGCCTTGCGCGGATTGCCAGCGCCATCTTGGGGGGCGCGCCCGTGCGGATACGGTTCGAGCGGGAGGCGGACGCCACCGGGCAAGGTCTGCTTGCGCACGCGGTTACGCTCAATCTGCCCCGCGCCGCGGCCGCCACGGAGGAGCCCTTCTTCCGGCGGCTCGGACGGCTGGTGGACCTCGCCGTCCAGGCGCATGAAGAGAAGCGCGCCTTCTTGTCGCGGCTGATGGCCTGGAAAGACCTCGGCCCCCTGGGCTTTCTTGCGCGGGAATGGGACGGAGCGCCCTACGCCGACCCCGAATCCGCGCGGTACGCGGTGCGCGTGCTCGGCCTGGATGCGTGCGCGCGGCTTATCTTGCAAGAGCCGCTGCATGGCGAGGAAGCCCTGGACATGGGCCGGCGCATCGTCGAGCACTTGGCCGGGCTCCTTGCCGAGAAAAGCCAACAGAGTTCCCTGGACCTTGTGTTGGGTCTCACCGAGGACCTGGAATGCCGCCAGCGTCTGGCCAAGCAAGACCTCGTGCAGGGCAGTGAAGGCTTGCGGCAAACGCTGTCGGGCATGGCGGAAGACGCGTCCATTGCCTACCCGCCCGGCGCGCGGCTCGCCGAGGATGCGCCGGTGAGTCCGATGGAGCGCGTGCGCTTGGAAGGGAGCTTGCACGCGGCCCTGTCCGAACCCGCATTTGTGACGGTGAACCTCCCCAGCGACGACATGGAGCCCGCCGCCCTGGCCACGTTCATCGAGAAGGCCTTTCACCAGAGTGCGGCGAAAGGGCTGCGCTTCGCCGTCTCCAAGACTGCTGGCGGGCGGTAGCCGCGCCGCTATTGGGTCTCGGTCTTCGTGACCTCTGGACTACTGCCGGCGGTTTCACGCTCTTCCAGTAGTTCAAGCAGCGCATTCTTCTGGAAATTGGCTTGCTCGACTTTTCGCAGCACGCCGTTCATTCCGTCATAGAGCGCCGAAATCGTTTCCGCGCCGGCCTCTTGTATCAAGGCGTCAACGGTCCCGGCGATGAAGAACCCGTGCATGAGCTTGTCCGTCTGTTCTTTGTTCAGCCAAACGACGCCTTCGTGTTCGTGGATTCGGCAAAACTGTTGCGCGGCCGAATCATCGAGCAAGCTGGAGATGGCGGCGGCCCGGCGCGCGGGCTTGGCCAATGCGGCGATCATGGGTTCCTCATGCTCCACCAGCAGTTCGGCGGCGAGACTGTTGTCTATTCCGCACTGCGCGTCGCCCGCCGCTTTTTGCATGGTCTCCCGCAATACCGTGGTGAAGCGCCAGCTCTCCAGCCAACCCGCGGGCGCCGCCCCGCCTTCCTCCCCGGCGTAAAGCGCCTTGCCCAGATTGCGTAGGACAATCCACGCCGTAAGCGTCCGCCACATGTCGGGGGCCCGGCGGGCTTCTTCGATTTGCTTACGTAGGAAGGCGTACGCTTCGCTGGAGTCTTTAAGCGCCTTAATGCGTTCTTCCAGGGTTAGCATGGTGTCCAGACCGGCGCGGACCGCCTTCACCAATGCCCCGCTGTCGATCTCCCGGTTTTCGCGCCGGCCCACTTCGCGGCACACATCCTGTAACGCATCGTCCAGCGGCGCGAGCAGGCGGTGCTCCAGACCCGCCACAGCGCTCAGCCCTTGCGCGGCCTTGGCGGTCTCCGTCAGCACGTAGCTGCTCAGGGCTTTCCGCATGGGTTCGAGGACCGGCGCGAGCAGCAGCTCCATCCGGGCGTTGTCCACGCTTTGGACGCCCGCTCCCGCGAGATGGGCGGTGAGCTGTCCCCACGTCCCGTCGTGGTCATAGACCTCGCGGAAGTCGATGAAGGCGTGATACTGATACCCCTGGAGACTCACGAAGAGCCCTTGCTCCATGAGCTGAGCCCCCTGCCGGATGTATTCAAGCCCCGTCAGGTGATCGCGGAAGACATAGTAATACGGTTCCTCGGTCCGCATGCCAAGGACTTCCCCGAGCGTAGTGGTGTAATACTCCGGCTCATCCGTGGACCCCTTGTTGATCCGCGTGGATGTCCGGATCCATCCGCTGGTGGTGTTGTAGGCATTGTTGTAGATGATTACGGCCCGTTCATGCCCGGCCCGGTTGCTATAGGCGAAGACATTCTCATCCACATGCCCGTCCGGGGTAAAGAAATCGTACAACGCGAAGTGGTCGGCGTGGCTAAAGAGATAACGCCGCCGCATCAGCGGAAAGATCTCCTGCTCGTGACGCCGGATGAGGCCTTCGTCGGGGTGCTCGTCCCAATAGGCCCGCCGGTACTCCATGCCATACTTCTCGGTGAACCCCTCGATCTGCCCATGACCCACCATGGGCAAACCGGGCATGGTCACCATCATCGCGCACACGCCAAAGTACTTATCCCCCTTGCCGAATTGCTCAACCGCGGTGAGTTCGTCGGGGTTGTTCATGAAGTTGACGAGGCGTTTCAGGATTTGCGGACTGAACTCGAGCATGTTCTTCATCGTGTCGCGGTACTTCGAGTTCTCCTCCATCTTGAGCATGTTCATAAAGGCGCTGTTGTAGACCCGGTGCATGCCCAGGGTCCGCACGAAATAGCCCTCCATCAGCCAGAACGCCTCCGCCAACAGCAAGGTCTCTGGTTGTTCGGCCTGCACCCGGTCGACCACCATGCGCCAGAACTCCTCCGGCATGTGTTGCTCTAACTCTTGCCGGGTCATGCCGTGTTCGGCCCGGGAAGGAATCGCCCCGCCTTCGCCCGGCTTGGGAAACCACAGGCGCTGGAAATGCTTCTTGCTCAGGGTCATGGCCGCATCGAAGCGGATGATCGGGAATTGCCGGGCCACGTGAAGAATGGTTTGGATGACCGCTTCACGCACCTCGGGGTGGAGGAAATTGAGCTGGGCCGTGTCGTTCCAGGGCATGCTGGTGCCGTCGTTGCCGTGATAGATGTAGCGCACGTCGCCGGTGTGATTGTCCACCCGCTTGAACACCACGGCCGCCTCGCTATGGTTCCAATACCCGTCCTCGATGAACAGGCTCACGCGATCGTCCGGCGACAGGTTGGGGCCGGTGAAACTGTAGCTGGGAAAGGGCGGATGGGAGCTTTGGATGAACCAATCGGGGTGTTCGATTACCCAGCGCGAAAACAGGCCCACGTGATTGGGCACCATGTCGCTGGCCAGGCGGATGCCCCGGCGCCACGCCCGCTCCCGCAGGTTATCACACGCCGCCTCCCCGCCCAGGTCCGCCGCCACGACGTAGTCGTACAGGGAATAGGCGCTGGCCATGGCCTCGGGGTTGCCCATCTGCCGCTTGATCTCGGCCGACGCCGTGGAGCGCTCCCACACGCCGATGAGCCACACGCCGGTAATGCCCCAACGCGCGAGCAGATCCAGCTCTTCATCGGGGATCTCATCCAGCCGCGTGATGGCCCGCTGATACTTTCTGGAAAGCTGGTCCAGCCATACATAGACCGACTTCGCCAGCAGCACCACGTTGGCCATCCAGTCGGCGTCTTGCGTGAATCGCTCCGGCTCGGGATAGGTCTCGTCCAGGCCCTCCGTCTTGCCGCGGCCGAATCGGGGCACAAGGCTTTCTCCGCGGCCCA
>PUOI01000573.1 GCA_003552765.1 Candidatus Hydrogenedentota bacterium
GCCAGCGCGCAAGTGCGTATTAAGGGCGGGATCCTTGATATCGCCCCGGATGACCTTGTCCACGTACTCTTCCGCGGTCATGCGCCCGGCGTAGTCCCGATAGCCCGGAATGCGGCCGCCCGCGACCATGCGGCGCAGGTTGAAGCGGCGCACGATCTCCTTCCGCCCGCCGTAGAGCTTTTGGGCGATGCCCCGGCCGCGGTAGTCGGGGTGGACGGCGATATCGGCCCCGTACAGGGTGTCGCCGCTGGGGTTGTGGTTGCTGAAGGTGCCCATCCCGGTGATCTCATCGTAGGAATGCCACGGGGAATCGTCGTCGAGCTGCACGATGAGGGATGCGGCGTAGCCGACGATTTTACCGTCAACCTCGGCCAGCAATTGTCCCTCGGGGAAGGCTTCGAGCTGCATGCGGAAAAGCCGTTCGTCGCACAGCGCATCGGGCGGGAAATGGGGATAGGCCGCCCGTTCGCAAGCCACGATCCCGGGGATATCCTCGTAGCGCCAGTTGCGAATGGTGACGTCTTCAGCGGTTATGGTCATTGTGGGTCCTTTGCACGTATGGGGTGGCGGGCCGGTTGTCCCTTGGAGCCGGGGGCGCGCTCTCGCCGGATGACCGCCGCAAAAGCGGGCCTGCCCATGGCATGCGGGCGCCGGACACACTCCTCTCCCGGAACCTCATACAGGCTCACAGCTCAGTAACCTGGAAGATGTGCATGGCAGGGCGGCCGAGCGCAAGCGCCAAGAGCCGATTGCGAAATAACGCGTAACGCGGAAATGTATACACTCCAGGCCCTATTCTAACTTGAATGGGGGGTGATGGCAAATTGCCATGGTTTGGCCTCTTCAGTTAAGGTTGTATATCCTGAAGGGGCCACTCTTGCTTGAAAGCGCCTGCAAATCTCTATACTTTGTGTGGGCGGCAACACGAGGGAGCAATCGTTTACACTGCGCCGGGCATGGGCTGGCACAGGTTCAACTCGCCATGACGCGTACGCAGGATATGCCCATGGGATGCGGGCCGCCGGGGACGGTCCCAACTCGAAAAAAGAAGCAAGGAGACGACGCATTTATGGTAGACCTCAGCAAGGTTGGGAAGGCCGCGGATTGGCCCAAGCAGCGCCAGGAGATCGAAGCGGTGGTGCGCGAATGGCTGGGCCCGCTCCCCGAGACACGGGTCGAGCCGCAGATCAAGGTCATGGATGAGCAATCCGGACCCGGCTACACGCGGCGGCGTATCAATTATTTCGTGGACGAGTGGCAGCGCATTTCCGCGTGGCTTTTTGTGCCGGAGGCGCGCGATGAGGAGCGTCCGGGCATCCTGTGTTGCCATCGCGCGGTGAATCAGGGAAAGGATGAAGCCGCCGGCATCGATGCGGATCCGCGTCTGGCTTTCGCGCAACACTACGCCGAACAGGGCTATTTCACCATTGCTCCAGATTGCGTCACGGCGGGCGAACGGGTCACGCCCGGCCTGAAGCCGTACGACACCAAGGGGATATACCAGGATCAGCCCAACGTCTCGGCGTTGGGAAGGATGCTGTTTGACCACACCCGCGCGTTGGATGTGCTCGCGGACATCAAGCAGGTCGATGGCGCCCGCCTGGGCGTGATTGGTCATGGCTTGGGAGGCGTGAACGCCTTGCTGGCGGCCGCGTTTGACGATCGGGCTCAGGCCTGCGTGGCGAGTAGCGCGTTCATTCGATTCGCCGACGACCCCGATCCCGTGGCCCGGTGGGCCAGCGACGACAGTTTTGTGTATCTGCCGAAAGTGCGGGAAGCCGCCGAGACCGGCGAGTATCCCTTTGACTGGGAACACATCTTGGCCTTGGCCGCGCCGAGCGCGGTGCTGCTGAACACGCCGCTTAACGATCCGGCTTTCCCCAAACCCGCGAGTTGCCGGAAGGCGGTCACCGAGGCCAAGAAGATCTACAAGCTCCTAGGCGCCCCAGACGCCGTGGAGAACCATACCCATCGCGATGGCCCCGGGTTCTCGCAAGCCGCCTTGCAAATCGCCGACGAGTGGATGGAGCGCTGGTTGTGATCGGAGCTGGGACATCGGGGAAAGGTTCTTTTGACGCCGCCAACAGGGGGTGAGGGGAGAGAGGGATGGAGAAAGTGGTCCAGTTTGAAACGCCCGAAAACATTACCGTAACATACCGGCTCGCGGGTCCGGGCCGGCGGTTCGTGGCGGTGTTGTTCGACTATTTCGTCGTGTCGGCGGCGGTTATCCTGTTATTCGCCGCGGGGTTGGTCGCTGTCACCGTGTTCGCCCCCCAAATGGGGGACGTTGCCGTCTTTTGGGCGCTCGTGCTCGCCGTGATGATCCTGGTCCCCGCCTTCTTTTCCTTGGCGTATTTTGTGTACTACGAGTGGCGGCGGAACGGCCAACCCCCTGGCGCGTCCCTGATGAACATCCGGGTGGTCATGGACCGTGGGTTTTCGTTGACCCTTTCGGCGATTATTGTCCGCACCCTGTTCCGGATCATTGACCAAACTCCTTTTCTCTGGATCGTTCCCGTGCTGAGCGAGAAATGGCAGCGAGTGGGGGACATGGTGGCGGGGACGCTCGTGGTGCGGGAGGAGGAAACAGCCCAGGACGCCTTGCGGACGCGTCTCATGGCCCGGGACCCCGAAGAAGCGTTCTTCCGCTTCAATCCGGCCCAAGTCAACGCCCTGGATGAATTGGATGCGCAGGCCATCGAGACCTTTCTCGCCCGGCGGCAAGGCATTCATCCCGAACACCGCGCCCTACTGGCCGAGCGTCTCACCAACGCCATCATCGAGCGAGCCGGCTTCGTGGAGCCCGTTGAAACAGGTCAGCGCGAGCAATTCCTCGAAGACCTGTTGGCGGCCTTGGCCCGCCGCGACGCGCGGGAGCTGGGGTGATGCGGCCTTTCGCCGCCTAACACCCAAGCGCTGGCCCCCGGCTCTATCGCCGCACGATACCCAAATTCCAAATTACGACATCAGGAGACCATTTGTCATGACTCAAACCAATGAACGCGTCTACACCGCCGCCAACGCGGGTGAACTGCGCGAGGCCGTCACGCGCATTGTGAATGAACAGTCGGTCACGGATATGCACACCCATCTCTATGCGCCGGCCTTTGGCGAGCTTCTATTGTGGGGAATCGACGAAGTCCTCACGTATCACTATCTCATCGCCGAGGCCGTTCGGGCGTCGCGCATTCCCTACGAGACCTACTGGGGGATGAGCAAGCCCGAGCAGGCCGCCTTCATCTGGCAGACGCTCTTCGTGGATCGCACGCCCTACAGCGAGGCCTGCCGGGGAGTCGTCACCGTGCTCAACCGGCTTGGTCTGAATCCGGGCGATGGCCGGCTGGAGGACTTCCGTGCGTATTTCGCCAGTCAATCCGTCGAGGATCAGGTGGACCAGGTGTTTAAGGCGGCGAATCTCGAGTCGGTGGTGATGACCAACGATCCTTTCGACGACCTGGAACGGCCCGTCTGGGAGGCAGGCGCCGCCGTTGATCCGCGTTTTCACGCGGCCCTGCGCATTGATCCCTTGCTGAACGACTGGGCGAACGCGGCTTCGATTCTGAGCGCGCGCGGCTACAACGTGGACGCCGGTTTCGGCGGCCAGACCGTGGCCGAGGTGCGCCGGTTCCTCTCGGAATGGATCCAACGCATGAAGGCGCGCTACATGGCGGTCTCTCTTCCGCCGGACTTTAACTATCCCGACGACACGCCCCGCTCCCGGGTGATCCGGGACTGCATCCTGCCCACAGCCGAGGAGCACGGCATTCCCTTTGCCCTCATGATTGGCGTGAAGCGCGGGGTGAATCCCGCCCTGAAACTCGCGGGCGATGGCGTGGGGATCGCGTCCGTTGATGCCGTCGAACGGCTCTGCGCCAAGAATCCCTCCAACAAGTTCATGGTCACCATGTTGGCGCGGGAGAACCAGCACGCCTTGTGTGTGACCGCGCGTAAGTTCCCGAACCTCATGATATTCGGCTGCTGGTGGTTCCTCAACAACCCCGTGTTGATCGAAGAGATGACCCGCATGCGCTTTGAGCTGCTTGGCAGCAGCGTCGTACCCCAACACAGCGACGCCCGCGTGCTTGAGCAAGTGCTGTACAAGTGGGACCACAGCCGGCGGATCATCGCGAAGGTGCTGGCGGACAAATACGAGGATCTCGTGGCGAGCGGCTGGAAATTGAGCGAGACCGCCATCCGGGAGGACGCGGAACGTTTGCTGGGCGGCGCCTTCTGGGAGTTCCTGTCGTAACCGAATCCCCGGCGTTGCGCCGGAATGCGCGAAAACGGCCGTCTTGAAGCGTTCAAAAACGCTTTTTGACGGCCCTATTTTGTCTGTGTTATAAGAATTTGTGGGTAGATGCCGTCCCGGACTGGCGGCATGATAGTCTGTGGGATTCGGTACGCAAACGTGCGAGCACGGCTCGCGCAACAGGAGGTACGTTATGTGCAAGGATATGCTGAAGCGAAATGCGCCATTGCTCGTAGCCGCCTTGGCGCTCACTCTTGCTGGCGTTGGATGTGAGCCACTGATGCCGCAGGTGACGGTCCCCGGCGTCACTGCCATGGAGCTGAGCGAGGCCGAGGAGTCCCTGGAAAACGCCGGGCTCACCGTGGGTGATGTAAGCGAGGAGTACGACGCCGAGGTCGCCGAGGGCATGGTAATCAGCCAGGATCCCGAAGCGGAGGCGAGCGTGGAAGAAGGCTCGAGCGTGGACTTGGTTGTGTCGCTTGGCCCTGAAGTAGAGGAAGTAACCGTTCCCGATGTGACGGGCATGGAGCAAGCCGAAGCCGGGGAGGCCTTGGAGGAAGCGGGCCTGACCTTGGGTGACGTCAGCGAGGAATACAGCGAGGATGTAGCCGAGGGCGAAGTGATCAGTCAGGATCCTGCCGCCGATGAAACGGTCGAGGAAGGCTCGAGCGTGGACTTGGTTGTGTCGCTTGGCCCTGAAGTAGAGGAAGTAACCGTTCCCGACGTGACGGGCATGGAGCAAGCCGAAGCCGAGGAGGCCTTGGAAGAAGCGGGCCTGAGCGTGGGTGACGTGGATGAGGAATACAGCGACGAGGTCGATGAAGGGGTTGTGATTAGCCAAGATCCCGCCGCGGATGAAACGGCCGAGGAAGGCGCCAGCGTTGATCTCGTGGTGTCCGCGGGCCCTGAAGACGACGAGGAAGAAGACGAGGAAGAAGACGACGAAGAGGAGTAATGCCTCCAGCTCCCCTCGTCGAATTAACCCCAGTTTATTGGGCGCGCACACCGGCTTCAGGAAAGCGCGATGTGCGCGCCCGTTGTTGTGGAATGTCTCCTCGCGCTTACACCCTTCACGCGGTGCGGCGCGTTGACATTGGAACCCGTGAGGAATAGGATCAAGAGGCTGCTGGGCATGCCGCTCAGACAAGCGACGTATGCGGAGTTAACGGAGAAAGGAATTGACGAATATGAAATGGCGCGTTTGTGTATTGGCGATGGCGATGGCGGGCGCCGTGGGGTTAGCATTGGGTGCGGCGGCGGAAGAGGAACCCGAACCCATTCAGTTGTTTGACGGCGAATCCTTGGACGGCTGGGATAGCTTTAACGAGGGCGACGCCGAGCACGAAGAAGTTTGGATGGTGGAAGACGGCGTGATTCGCACCACCGGCGAACCCTTCGGCTACTTGTATACGGAAGACGAGTACGAAAGCTTTGAGTTGGTCGTTGAATGGCGCTGGCCGGAAGATGTCGAGCCCACGAACAGCGGCGTGCTGCTCCGGATCGCGGATGAGCCCATTTCGTTTCTGACACGGTGTGTGGAAGCCCAATTGGCGCATGGAAACGTTGGGGATATCTGGGCGTTTTACGGGGCCGCGGTCGGAGGACCGGAGGAGCGCTTCACCGTGGTGGAGGCTCACGAGACCCTCGGCGATTTTGTGGGCGTGCGGAAGATAACGGACGCGGAAAATGATCCCGGCGAATGGAACACCTACGAGATTACCTTGGACGGGCCGGACCTCACCCTTGTCCTCAACGGGGAACTGGTGAACGAGGCCACGAACCTTGATGTCCTTGCCGGTCCTATCGGTCTGCAATCCGAAGGCGGTCCCATCGAATTCCGCAAAGTGGAATTGACGCCGATCGAAGAGTAGTCCAGGAGTAAAAGAACACTCAGACGTTTGCGGCGGCGCGGGAGACTTTGATAAATTCCCGCGCCGCCGCTGCAATGTTCCCGATTCTACCGGAACCGTATGCTGCGCACAGTCACTTCGGCGTTTTTCCTTATTGAAGGATCGAATCGGAGGGAGGA
>PUOI01000106.1 GCA_003552765.1 Candidatus Hydrogenedentota bacterium
GGGAGACGCCGGCGCTCACGGACATAACGGACATTCTGCTGCGGCATCACGAATGCTACGATGGCGATGGGTATCCCGGCCGCCTTGAGAGAGAGGCCATCCCGTATCTGGCGCGAATCGTGAAGATCGTGGATGTATTCTGCGCCATGACCCGAACCCGGCTCTACCGCCAAGGTCAGGCGAGCGTGGAAGAGGCCATCGAGCATCTTCGCAACGAAAGAGGCAAGCACTTTGATCCCGATTTGGTGGACGTATTCTTGCGCGAGAAAATTCCCTATGCGGTTGAAGAAACGGCGCACGGGGAGCGTCCCGCGTGAACGCCGGTCTCGGGCGAAACCTAACACCGCCCAGGGCAGTCAATCAGCTATTGTGTCACGAAACACGTTGTCGAACTTAACCATTAGTCTTTTCATGTATTGATGAGGCGCACCTACCATGAACTTTTGCCGTTTTCCCGCCGTTGTGTTTTCTTCCCTCGTTCTTTTGACCTCATTTGGCGTCCACGCCGCCGAGGATGAATACGGGCTGCCGGGTGCGTCCATCTATCTGGAAGCCCGCGAGGCCGAAACCAGTGGACGCTATGGGACGGCTCACGCCGCGTACCGGCGTTGCGCGGAAGAGGACCCGATCTTGGCGCCCTACGCCTTGGCGCGTGCGGCGGTCTGCGCCATTCGCTCAACCCGCTCGGACGAGACGTTTGCGAGCTTTGACCGTTTTCTGGAAGGCCAGCCCCATGGGCCGTGGACGTGGATGGCCCAATCCGAGGCGGGCTTCCTGCTCGCAAGCAGGGAACGCTACGAGGCCGCGGCGCGCCATTATGCCGGCGTGGTCCAGGCGCCGTACAAACCCTGGTGGTTTCACCGCCACGATTGGCGGGCGGCGGAGGTCTTCATCGAAGTTCCCGAAACCGCCCCAATGGGGTTCGCCCATTTCCGGGAATTGGTCGAGACCACCAACACGCGCAGCATTCGGATGGATGCGGCGGAGCAACTGCTCAAGTCGCCGGACCTCAACGATCGCGTCGCCGCGCTGTTGGGCTACGTCCAGTCCAACGCGAACAGCGAGGCCCAAGCCGCGTTTCGCGACATGCGCGAGCAATTGGCCGAAGCCCAATGGCGCGAGACAGGGGCGTACCTCACGGGTCTCATGCAGATGGTCCAAGGCAACCGGGACGCGGGCCGAAACGTGATGCGGGAAGCCATGGAACATTACCCCGAGGCGGGGTGGGCGCCGCGTATCTTGCTGCAATTCTTGCGTGCGCTTATCAATGGCGGAGAGAACGACCTCGCTCACGATATCGCCGATCACCTCCGGCGCTTCTTCCCGGACAGCGATCAGGCGGGCAGCGCCGTGTGGACCCTTGCGCGCCATCACCAGCAAGGGGGACGCACGCAACGGGCGCTATCGTATTACGAGTATTTGGCCGACGTCTTCCCCAACCACCACCGGGCCGGGGACGCGCTCTTCGAGGCGGGGCAGTTGCGCAAGAACAATGGGCAAACCGGCCCCGCATTGGAGATCTTTGCCCGGCTGTTGGCGGAGCATCCCCTTAACAGCAACACCGTCGAGGCCATGTGGTTGAGCGGACAACTCCGGGAGGACGAGGGCGACACGGAGGGAGCCATCCGGGATTACTGGGAAGCCGCCAGGGCCGGCGTCGGCAATTTCCTCGGCCACCGCGCCGCGCACCGCCTGGAAGCGCTGGGGGCAACGAACAGTTACCCCGGCAACCCGAGGGAAACCGCGCCGGGCCAGCCCGTGGTGCGGCCCGTGGGTGGCAAGCCGTTGGGACCGGACCCGGTTGACGTGAGCAATCTCGAGGATCCCCGGTTGAAGCGCCTGATGTTCTTTGGCCATCACGGCCTGAAGGAAGCCGAATGGGAAGCCGTGGGCCTGTTCCCGGATCTTGAAGCGGGGCGCGATACGGAGCACATTTTCCACGTCATGGGAGAAGCGGGCATCGCCTACACCGCCATGCAAATGGCGCATGCCCTTGACTGGGGCATCGGCAACCCGCACCCCACGGCGTCGCGTTGGCGGGTGCGTTATCCCCGCGCGTATTGGCCCATGGTGAAGGATATCGCGGATGAGACCGGGCTCGATCCGTATTTGATTCTCGCGGTCGCCCGGCAGGAAAGCACCTACCGGCCGGCCCTGACCTCGCACGCGGGGGCGGAGGGCCTCATGCAGGTCATGCCCAGCACGGCGCAATGGATGGCCGACGTCGAAAGCAACATCAGCCGCGATGTGCTCGCCAACCTGCATCATCCCGGCAACTCCCTGCGGCTGGGCGCGTACTACATCCGCCGCATGCTCAATCAATCCGGCGGCAACATGGTCTTCGCCATCGCGTCCTACAACGCCGGTCCGGGTAACGTGAACCGCTGGCGCAACCGCTGGCCCAACGCCTCCATGGACGAGTTCATGGACAACATCCCCTTCGCCGAGACCAACAATTTCGTCCGGCGGGTGCTGGCCAACTACGCGGCCTACCACAGCCTGTACCCGCCCGCGGAGTAGGGTGCGCGCCATTCTTGAGATTTGGATCCCTGCTTTCGCGGGGATGACGGTGGGGGGAGGTATAGCCGTAATTTTGGAATGGACTGACTATCCCCAAAGAGCCGGCAACGGCATACAAGGAACGGCAATCATGACTAAGAACAGAGGTGATTCATCGGGCGCGTCCACCATCAGCCGGCGGCGGTTCTTGCACTATGGCCTGGGCTTGGCGGGCGTCGCCGCCGCGGCCCATCTGCCCAAAGGCTGGGCGGCGGAGTCAACGTCCGGCGGGGGCATCGACAAGCCAAACATCGTCTACATCCTGGCCGATGACCTAGGCTGGGGAGACCCCAAATGCTACAACCCGGACAGCCAGGTCAACACGCCCTACATCGACCAACTCGCCGAACAAGGCATGCGGCTCACGGACGCTCACTCCCCCTCGGCCGTCTGCACGCCCACGCGCTACGCCACGTTGACGGGGCGCTACGCCTGGCGCACGCGGCTGGAGAGCGGCGTGTTGCAGGGGTATGACCGGGCGCTTATCGAGCCGGACCGGCTCACGGTGGGCGGGATGCTCCAGGACGCAGGCTATCACACCGCTGGCGTGGGCAAATGGCACCTTGGATTCCAAGAGTACGATCCCAATGAAGACGAAGAGGTGGATTACGAGGAGCCCCTGCGGCCCGGCCCCGTCACGCAGGGCTTCGACCACTTCTTCGGCATCCCGGCGTCACTCGACTTTGAGCCCTACCTCTGGGTGAAGGACGATGAACCCATCGCGCAGGCCACGGACCACGTGGAGGCCAGCGAACACCGGCGGCAAGGCGGGGGCGGATTCTGGCGGGAAGGCGCCGTCGCGCCGGACTTTAAGCACATCGAGGTCCACGGCGCCATCACCACCCGCTCCGTGCAATACATCGAAGAGCGCACCAAGGAAGCGCCGGAGCAGCCCTTCTTCCTGTACGTCCCCTTCGCCTCGCCTCACACCCCGTGGCTGCCCACCGCGCCCTTCCGCGGCAAGACGGATGCCGGGTACTACGGCGACTTCGTGAAGGAGGTCGATTGGAGCGTGGGTCAAATCTTGCACGCCCTGGACCGTGCGGGTGTGGCGGACAACACCATCGTCATCGTCACCAGCGACAACGGCGCCCACTGGCTGGAGAACGACATCGAAGAGTACGGCCATCGCGCCAATGGACCCTGGCGGGGACAGAAGGCCGACATTCACGAAGGTGGACACCGGGTGCCCTTCGTCGTGCGTTGGCCCGGCCATATTCCAGCGGGTACGGTCCGGGACGATCTCTTCTGCCTAACGGATCTCACGGCCACCTTCGCGGCGATGCTGGATTACGATTTGCCGGACGATGCCGCCGAGGACTCCTACAACCAACTCCCCGTCTTCCTTGATGAAGCCCTTGACGCGCCCGTGCGCGAGGCGGCCGTGCACCATTCGGCTAACGGGACGTTCGCCATCCGCCGTGGGCCGTGGAAGCTCATCCCGGACAACCTGGGCTCGGGCGGGTTCACCAGTCCCCAGCAGATGGAGCCCGGCGAGGGCGATCCCGGCGGCCAGCTCTACAATCTTGAGGAGGATCCCGCGGAGGAGAACAATGTCTACGAGGATTACCCCGAAGTGGTGGAGGAATTGCGCGCCCTTCTCCAACAATACAGGGACACAGGCCGGAGTAGACCGTGACCCATCGTGAGGCGGGGGAGAAGCGGACTGGGCCCGAGGTATAAGTGTTTGGCAAAGTCGCGTCCGGGGCTGCGCCAGCGTTTGCGTTGAACGCCGTCAGGCGCTATCCTGAGGACTTTTCGATTGCGCCCCGCCATGGCGGGCGGGCCAAGGCGGAAGCAGCGGGAAGGGGAAGCGCTCCATGACGATTCTGGACTACGTTGTACTCATTGTGTATCTGCTGGCGGTGGCGTCGCTCGGGGTGATTGCGGCGGGCCGCCAGCGTTCCAATGCCGATTACTTCCTTGGCGGCCACAATCTGCCGTGGTGGGCGGTGCTCTTTTCCGTGGTGGCCACGGAGACCAGCACGCTCACCTTCATCAGCATCCCCGCGGTCGCCTACGGGGGCGACCTCACCTTTCTCCAAATCGTCTTCGGCTACATCACCGGCCGCGTACTGGTCAGCATTCTGTTTCTGCCCGCGTATTACCGGGGCGAACTAAGCACGGCCTACCAGTTTCTCGGCGCCCGCTTTGGCGATTCCATGCGCAACATCACCAGCACCACGTTTCTCGTGACGCGCCTGCTGGCGGATGGCGTCCGCCTGTTCGCCACGGCCATCCCGCTGGCCCTTATCTTGCGCCTGGGCGGCGCGTTCACGGAAATGAGCGACCTCGGCGTCTATCTGATCGCCATCATGGGCATAGCGGGCATCACGATAATCTACACGTTCATCGGCGGGATCAGGGCCGTGGTCTGGATGGACGTCATGCAAATGGCCGTCTACATTGGCGGCGCGCTTATCGCCGTGGGCGTGCTGATGGCCGGTCTGCCCGAAGGGATCGCCGGCGCGGTGAGCGCGTTGTCGGAGGAAGGCAAACTCACCGTTATCGACTTCGGCTTCGGTCAACCCTTCGCCGAGTTCATCACCCAGCCCTACACCTTTATCAC
Organism: Candidatus Hydrogenedentota bacterium; assembly: GCA_003552765.1. Taxonomy (GTDB): domain Bacteria; phylum Hydrogenedentota; class Hydrogenedentia; order Hydrogenedentales; family SLHB01; genus SKRY01. The sequence continues at coordinate 5,129 of PUOI01000106.1, forward strand.
GGCGTTGGTCGGCGGCGCCGTGTTCTCCGTCGCATCGCACGGGACCGATCAGCTCATCGTGCAGCGCCTCCTCGCCACGAACAACCTCCGCAGCAGCCAAAAAGCGCTCATCGGAAGCGGACTCGTGGTGTTCCTTCAGTTCGCCCTGTTCCTTGGGATTGGCGGACTGCTGTATCTCTTCTACCAAGGCCAATCCGCCGGCGAACTGGGCCTCGCCACCACCGACGAGATCTTCGCGATGTTCATCATCGAAGAACTGCCCATGGGCATCAGCGGCCTAATCGTCGCGGCCTTGTTCGCCGCCGCCATGAGCAGCTTGAGTTCCTCCCTGAACTCCCTGGCCTCCTCGACTTCGATGGACCTCTACAAACCGTACCTGGGCAAGAACAACACGCCCGCGCAGGATCTCCTCGCCTCCAGGTTGATCACCGTGGCCTGGGGACTCATTATCACGGGGTCCGCCTTCCTATTCGCCGTGCTTCAGCTCCGGGCGGAGGAAGAGCAACCCGCCGTCGTCGAACTTGGCCTCGAGATCGCGTCCTACACCTACGGCGGCCTACTCGGAACGTTCACGCTAGGCATCCTTTTCAGCAAACCCCAACGCATCGACGCCATCATCGGCTTCTTCACGGGATTAGCGGCGCTGCTTTACATGGTTGAAGGCCCCGTCCAATACGCGCTTCCCGGCGAACCGCTCCCCATCGCCTGGCCATTGTACACGCTGATCGGCGCGGTGATTGTCATCGCGGTAGGCCACGTTTCCATGTGGATTCGCCATCTGGCTTCGACTGACGATGACCAATAAAAACGCTCGCGATCGCTTTCTGAGCTGAATTCAGCCACACCGGTGGATCACCATCATGAAGCGCAGGGTCAAGCAGGGGAAAGAGCTGCTGAAACCGTAAACGAACGCCACTGTAGACGAAGCGCTTTTCAAAAAGCCGTTCTCCGCAACGCATACGAGCACTCGCTCGCTCAGCTTGGCGGGGATTGGTCCGCGAAGTAGGCGCGGATGGCTTCGACGTCGTGTCCGATCTGTTGGACAAGGGCTTCGCGGTTGGGGAATTTGCGTTCGGGGCGGAGGCGGTGATGAAAGACAATCTCGATTTCTTCGCCTTGGATGTTGCGGTCGAAA
>PUOI01000538.1 GCA_003552765.1 Candidatus Hydrogenedentota bacterium
GACGCTTTTCGTCAACCAGCGCGAAATCCGCGGGGCGGTTGAACGAGGACGCTTACGATGTTGACAGGGAAAGTCCCATTGTAGGATGATCCGCCGATACTTTCCCCTTCCACACCAAGAGTAATCGCCATGAATATATTCCTAGTAGGCGCGGGCGGGGTCGGATTTCATCTGGCCCGGCTGCTGAGTATGGAAAACCATGATGTGACAGTCGTCGAACACGACCGGAACATCCTGGAACAGATTGATTACGAGTTGGATGTCAGCTCCGTGCGGGGCAGCGCGGTCTCCGTGATTCAGCTCAAGGAGACGGGCGTGCCCAATGCCGACCTTTTCATATCGGCCACGGGGGATGATGAGATCAACCTGATATCCGCGGCCACGGCCAAGGGATTGGGCGCCAAACAAGTGGTCGCGCGGGTGGACGCCCCTGACTACACGGAATCCTCCATCCTCTTGGAGGCCATCCTTGGCATTGATTACATTTTGAGCCCCAACGCGTTGACAGCGCTCGAAATCGCGAAGTTCATCGAGACCCCGGGGCTGGTCGCCACGGAAGAGTTTGGGCGCGGTCACGTGCAAATGCGGCAGATCAAGGTCACGGGTTCGCCGGCGTCCAATGGGAAGACGTTGAGCGACGTAACCTTGCCCGGCGACGTGCTGGTGGGCATGATTAGCCGCCGGGGCCGGTCGTTCGTGCCTCATGGCGCGTCCACCATCGAGGCGGGCGACTTGGTAACCTTCATTGGCCGAAAAGAAGCGCTCAAGGACATTCACAAACTCTTCCAGGGCCACGAGCCCAAGGCGGAGAAGGTGGTAGTGATGGGGGGACGAAGCATCGGGCTTCATCTGACGCAGGTCATCGAGAAGCGCTATCCCGTGGTGAAGCTGTTTGACCGGGACTTGCAGCGTTGCAACGCGTTGGCCGCCCAACTCAAGTCAGCCCGCGTCGTTTGCCGCGACGCCACGACGCGGGTCGCCTTGGAGCAAGAACATGTGGCGGGAGCGGACGCCTTTGTGGCCACCACGCGCGATGACGAACGCAACATCATGGCGAGCGTGTTGGCGAAGGAGGTCGGGGCTCACCGCACCATCGCCGTGGTGCACCAGCCCGATTTCGCGCCGCTGGTGGGCAGACTGGGCATTGATCACGCGGTCACGCCGCGGGCAAGCTTCGCCAACCGTGTGCTGAAGCTGGTCCACCAGGAGCGCGCCTCGTCCTCGGCCCTCATAGGGGACGGCCAAATTCAGTTGCTTGAATTCGTGGTGAAGGAGAACACGCCCATCCTAAGGCGGCCGCTGAGGGAAGTGAAGCTTCCCCGGGAGGCGCTGGTGGCGGCGGTCCTGCGGAACGATGACGTCATCATCCCCCACGGCAACTCCATGGTGACGGCCGGGGACTCCGTGGTTCTGTTGGTTCGCAGCGAATACCTGCCCCAAGCCATGAAGTTCTTCCGCCCATGAATTACCGCTTGCTTGCGAAATACTTGGGGCTATTGGCCGTTGCGATTGGATTGGTTCAGCTTATCCCCATCGCGTGGGCTATCCACTTCGGCGAGATATCCTCCATTTTCGCCTTGGGCGGCGGCGCTATTGTGTCCCTGGTTTTAGGAGGGGCGCTGTATCTAGTGGGGCTCAACGCCGCGCCCCGCATGCTGCAACGCGAAGCGCTGGCGCTCGTGGGACTGGGATGGATAATCGTATGTCTGCTGGGAAGTGGGCCGTTTATCCTTTCCGGACTATTGGACCCCGTAGATGGCTTTTTTGAAAGCGCCTCCGGGTTCACAACCACCGGGGCCACCGTCATGACGGACATCGAAGCGGCCCCGGCGAGTATTCTTTTTTACCGGCAGATGAGTCATTGGCTGGGCGGCGTGGGCATTATCGTGCTGTTCGTGGCGGTTTTGCCTTATCTCGGCGCGGGCGGGAAGCAAATCTTCAAGTCGGAGGTCACGGGTCCCGATCCCCGGGGATTAACCCCGCGCATCCGCGACAGCGCCCGCATGCTGTTCCTAATCTATACAGGGTTCAGCATCGTCCAGACCGTGGCGTACATGGCGGCGGGGCTGAGTTTCTATGACGCCCTGTGTCACACGCTGGGCGGATTGTCCACAGGGGGATTCTCCCCCCGTCAGGCCAGTATAGCCGCCTATGATAGCGTGGCGGTGGAGAGCATCACGATCGTGTTCATGTTCGTGGGCGGAACAAGCTTCGCCCTATTCTTCGCCATGATGCGGGGCAATTGGTTCGCCCTGTTCAAGGACACGGAGTGGCGTGTCTATATTGGCATTCTCGTGGCGGCCACGCTGCTCATCTCACTAAACCTGGCTTTCCCCTACGAAATGTTTCGGCCGGATGACGCTGGCGGGGGCGAAGCGATGGGGGTTGGAGAGGCATTGCGCGCCGCAGGCTTCCAAGCAGTGGCCATCATGACGACAACGGGCTTTGTCACCGAGGACTTCGACGCCTGGCCGCAATTCAGCCGGATCGTATTGGTCTTGCTGATGTTCATCGGGGGGTGCGCCGGGTCGACCGGGGGCGGGGTCAAGGTGGTGCGTGTCGTGCTGCTCTGCAAGATGGTGTATGCCCGGCTTGAGCGAACGTTCCGCCCCAAGACGATCCGCGCCTTGCGCCTCAACGATGAGGTTGTGGAAGAAGACGTGCAGGTGATGACCTACGGCTTTTTCGGCCTTTATCTCTTGGCTTTCGCCGGGGGCATGCTCTTTCTAGCGGCCTTGGGCATTCCAATGGAGACGGCCATCGGCTGCGTGTTCGGCACGCTGAACAACATCGGCCCTGGGCTTGAACACGTGGGTCCCGCCATGGACTACAGCCTCATTCCCACGCCCGGCAAAATCTTTCTTTCGTTCTATATGATCCTGGGGAGGCTAGAGCTTTTCAGTATAGCGGTATTCTTTATTCCTTCATTTTGGCGAGTGAAATAACGACAAGCGGCCTTACACGTGGCCAGGCGAAGACAAAGCATGAACCGCACGCCCGGCCAGAGGGGCTATGAGCAGCGGTCACCATTCCCAGCGGTAGCCCACGCGGCCCGTGCCGCTTTGCACCCCTGCTTCCAATCCGCCGTCTTCTCCCATTCGGATGCGGGGGCGTCCGTTCTCGATCTCCACGCGGGGGCCATCCTCGTTGCCGATGAGCACGTTGTTTTCGTTGTTGTTTCCGTTATCGTCCTCCGCGTCGCGCCAAATCCGTGGCGCCGCGCCGATCTCGCGGGTCCATTCCGGCGTGAAGGCGGAACGGCCACGGGGCGGTTCATGGGCGCAGCCCGCCAGTGCGAGGGCCGCGAACACACATAGCCCCGCGCGAATCACGTGGCGGATGGGCGCGGACCAACACGGGAACGCTTGGGAAATGCGGCGGCGGATGCGGGGTATCCTATTCACGAATTCCATCCTTCCATACAGGCGTGAGAAGCAACTACCTAGAGGAAGTATATCATTCCTGCTGGAGGGCGGAAGTTCCATCGGTGGGCGCGGCCGCGCCGCCTGCTTCCGGGATTGGCCGGGCCGCGCCGAAACCTTTGCGCAACGCCGCGTCGATGTCTTCGATCTCGTCAAGCAATCCGCGGGCCTCGTCCAAGGCTTCGCGGTGGCGGGCGAACGCGGTTCCCGCTGGCAGCAATTGCGCCCGGACGCCCCGGATGGCGCTGCGGCGGGCCAGCCATGCGCCCAACCGGACGCCCCAAGCCAGGAGCATCAGCTCGGCCGCGGCGGCGACAGCGAATACGGAAGCGCCGCTTAGGAACTGTGGGCCGGTGAGCAGTTGCCCGGTGAGAAATCCCCGCACCAAGTGGTACACGCCAACGCCAGCCACGGCGTAGAGCGGTCCGTCCAGCATGAAAACAAGGGGCCAGCTCGTGAGAAGGCGGGCGTTCTTGATGAGGCGCACCCTGGCCGAACTCCGGAGGATATGGGACAGGCGGTTGTCGAAGTCTTCTCCAAACACCTCAAAGCCCCGGTCATCGGCGACGGGTTCGAAGCCGCGCCGCGCGAATTCGAGCCGGTGGGAGGCGCTCTTGTTGTCATGGGATTCCCGCAGCGTGTCCACCACGAGCCCGAGGTCCTCGGCCAAGCCGGGCCGGTTGCCCAGCATCAGCGCGACCCGCCGCACGGGACTCCGGCCGGGAGACCATGGCATCCACCCCGCCGCCCGCTCCGGCAGGGCGCGAAGGCATTGGAAAAAGCGGTACAGCCCGCCCACGAGGCCCTTGGCGCGAAAGGCGGTCTCTTGGCCTTGGGCGCGAATCCAGAGGTGGGATTCGCTGAAGACCCGGTCCATGACGAGGTCGCGGGCTTCCATCATCAGGCTGGTCTCGGCTTCCTGAAGCTGGCGCTCCAATGCATCGAGTTCGTCCCTGCGGGGCGACAGGCGCTCCCGGAGCTGTCCCACGGTCTTGCTGAGCAACCCCGCGATGTTGGAGCGCTTGATGCGGTGGATGTTCTCCCGGTCCAGCTCGTCCTCGAGGTAGCGTTCTAGCTGAGGAAAGTCGAACTCGCCCGGGACCGGCAAGGAGCCCGCCAGCTTGCGATCAAACGCCTCGCGCGCATTGACGCGAAAGTAGGCATCCACACGGAACCCTTGCTCTTCCATGCGGGAGACCCAATGCTCGCGCAGGGAGCCCGCCGATTCCTCCGCCTTCGTCTCGACGCACGCAATCGTGCGTTCGGCTTGCAGGGGCCGGATCAGGGACCAGGTCGCATCGTCGAGGTATTTCTCCGGGCTGCCGCACAGCATGACGAGGTCGCAGCGCTTCAACGCGTTCCACACGGTCTGGCGGTGTTGACGCACCACGGTGTCCGTGTCGGGGGTATCAATGATCACAAGCCGCTCAAGGGCCGAGCCGCTGACATGGCGGCAGTTCTGCCAATCCACGGGCACGTCGTGGGGGTGGTAGATCGTCGGGACCTCGGTACAGGGGCGGTAGGCCGACGTTTCCGCGAGGTTGTCGCCCGCGATGGCGTTGAGCAAGGTGGATTTGCCCACGCCGGACCCGCCGATGAGCGCGATGACCAGCACATCCTCAAGCTGATCGCGGCGCCGGCGCATCTCCGCGAGCCGGCCGCGCAAACGCGGGGCCTCATCTCCCAGGGGCCGCCAAGGGCCTTCGTAGGCCGCCACGGAATCGAGCCGGGCGAGGAGCCGGTTCAGACTTTCAGACATTGCAACTGGGCCTCCCGCATCTCGCGGACCGCTTGCCCGCTCAGGGTTTCCAGGGCCGCCTGAATCTCGCCCAAGACCATTCCGCCGACGTGTTTCTCCAGCGCCTGCGCGAGGCGTTCCTGTTGTTCGGCTTTCCATGGCGAGAGGAAATCGAACCAGCGGTCGGCGAACTGATGTTCAATCACCCTCGCCGTGAACTGCTCCACCATGGGCCAGGTCACCACAAACGTCTCCGCCACGCCGATGCCCGCCGTGTAGATGGATAGGGGCACGGCCGCCGCCGCGGGCGCCACGGCCAAGATGGAGTCCATGGCCTCCAGCGCCCGCCGCCGGTTCGCGCTTTCGTTCCACCAGCGCTCCAGCATCTCATGGGCATGGGCCCGGAAACAGGCCGAGACATTGTCCGTCAACAACGCATCCCGAAGCACGGCGTCCAGCGCTTGTTTTTCGTCGAGACCGCTCAGCCCCGATTCGATGAGGTGTTTCGCTGGCTCGCGGAAGTCTTGCGTCACGGAATGGTACTCCGCCACCAGGGCTTGGGTGATTCGCGTGATCGCCTCGGCGTGCCGCCGCTGGATGAGGGCTTCTTGTTCGCGCGTGTCGACGGGTTGCTGTTCCCCGGTTCCGCCCCACAACGAACGCGACATCCGCCGCCCCACCGCCGCCGCGCCCCGGTACACCGTGTGGCTCGCCGCGCCGATGCCCCGCCGGATGACGCCGCGCTTGCCCTGCACGAATTCGTGGAAGAGCCCTCCGACGGCGGTGCCGGGGATGGGGTCAAAGGCCTTGGCATGTTCCCGCGCGCGAACGCGGAGCGTGTCCACCGCGTGTTGAAGCGTGGCGGCCTCTTCCTCGGCGTGGTCCAAGAATTCACCGGCCTGCCGCGCGAAATGGCGAACCGTCTCTTGGTACACGCGCTGTTTGATGGGACCGGCCTCAAGGTCCTCGAGGTAGGCCCGCAACGCGCTTCCGCCATCCGTGGCCACGATGGCCGCCTCCAAGGATTCCGCGACGCGGAAATCGTGAGCCAGCAGGAAACCACCGCCATCAATCTCCGCTTCGC
>PUOI01000525.1 GCA_003552765.1 Candidatus Hydrogenedentota bacterium
AAGCGGAAGCCGGGGCACGGGATGCAGTTCCTCGCCCCGCCGTGTCGCGGCGCACGTGCCGCCCCGGAGGTAATACGGCACGTCGCTGCCCAGCTCCAAAGCTAAGGTCTGCAACTCGGCTTGACTAAGGTTCAAGTCCCAAAGATAGTTGAGCGCCACCAGCGCCGCGGCGGCGTTGCCGGAACCGCCCGCGAGGCCCGCAGCGATGGGGACATGCTTGCGCAGATAGATGTAGACGCCTTGGTTCGCGCCGGTGTAGTCCAGCAAGAGGGAGGCCGCGCGGTAGGCGAGGTTGGCGTTGCCGTCGTCCAGCTCGGCGGTCGAGCATTCCAGCGAAATGCCCCCGGTCCGTTTGCTGAAACTCTGCGTGTCGAACAGGCTCACGGTCTGGAAGATCGTCTCGATATTGTGATAGCCGTCGCGCCGGCGATTCACCACATCGAGGTACAGGTTGATCTTGGCGTAGGAGCGATAGGTGATGCCCTGGCCCACGGGCCGATTCCCCCTTTCTCATGACATTTGGAGACCGCATGCGCGCCACTGGAACGCGGCGCCGGTGAGGCTCCATGGTAACGCTAGAAATTGCGCGATCGCAATATGCTGATGAGTAGGGCGAGTCCAAGGACGCCCGCCACCGAGTACCCGGCCAGCCCGATGGAGTACAGCCCGATGTCCGCCGCGAGCAGCATGCTGGAGCCCACGATGATCGAGCCTGCGATAACGCTGAAGGTAAGGCGGTTGCTGGCGCGATCCGTCACGTTGGCGAGATGGTTCAGCCCTTCGTGATTGAGCTGAATGCGCAACCGGCCCCGCCGCAGCATGCCGAGAAGCTGTTGAACCTCCCGCGGAACTTCGCGGCCCAGCCGCAGCATTTGCACGGCGTTTTGCTGCGCGTCTTGCGCGAGTTGACGCGGGCTAAAGCGGTCCCGGATGACTTCCTCCACATACGGCTGGAGGATGGGCACCATGTTGAGTTCCGGATTAAGCGCGTGGCCCGTGGACTCGATGGTGGCCAGGGCCTTCAGCAGCAAGGAGAAGCGCGGGGCCAGCTCCATCCGGTGCCGCCGGAGGGTGTTCGTGAGTTGTTCGATCACGCGGCTGACATCCGCCCGCCCCAGGATGGTCTGGGCCTCGAACGCGATGAAGTCGGCCACCTCATGGGTGAGGGCGGTGCGGTCCACCATGTCGGCCGTGGTGGTGAATGTTAACAAGGCTTGCACGCAGGCCTCGGGATCGTCTTGAAAAATGCTGCGCAGCAACTCGGCGATGGCCTGCACGTCGGGCCGCTCAAGATGTCCCACCATGCCGTAGTCCAAGAAAGCGATGCGGTTGTCGCGCATCACCATGATATTGCCGGGATGGGGATCGGCATGAAAGAGGTGGAACTTAAAGATCTGCTTGCACAGCGTCTCGCAGCCCGTTTCCGCCACCATCTTCGGATCGCAGTTAAGCTCCTCGTAGACTTCGAAAGCATCCAAGCGCGCTCCATGGACATAGTCCATGGTGATGACGCGGCCGCTCGAACACTCGCGGTACACCTTCGGAATGAAGACACGCGTGTCCCCGGCGTAGTTCTCCCGGAAACGTTCGATCAGGCGGGCCTCAATGGCGAAGTCGAGTTCGCGGTGAATCGAACGCCCAAACTCGTCCACAGTGCCGACGGGATCCATCCATTGAAAATCCGAAACATGGTCCACAATCCACTCGGCAATGCGCCGAATGAGATTCAAGTCGGACTCAATGACCGCGCGAATCCCCGGTCTTTGCACTTTCACCACCACGTCGGTTCCATTGTGAAGGCGCGCGTGGTAGACCTGGCTCAGGCTAGCCGAGGCGATGGGCGTGTACGTGAACTCAGCGAACAAACTTTCCACGGACATCCCGAGGTCCCCCTCGATAACCGGCCGGATTTCTTCGAACTCGACGGGTTCCACCCGATCTTGAAGGTGGGAGAGGGCGCGGCAGATTTCGTGGCCCGCGAGGTCGGGCCGGGTGCTCAGGATCTGGCCCACTTTGACGAAGGTGGGCCCAAGTTCGGTAAGGGCGTCGCGCAACCGGCGGCCGAAGGTCTCGGGTTCGCCGCTGGGCGCCTCGATAACGCGCAAACCCCGCAGCAGCTTGGCGGGCAACCCCTCGTGAAGCCCGATGCGGCGCACGAGATCGGCGAACCCATGCCGGACGAGCACCTGGATGACTTCCGCCAGGCGCACGGCATTGCCCACGCGTTTCCCAAGAGTCTGATAATGCACGGCGGTGTGTCCCAGCTTTCCGGTTGGACTTCGTTTCAGATTCGCCCCATCGGGGCGGAATTACATCTCAACAGCCGCGCCTAGCATAACATCCCCCTTGCTCCGCCTTCGATAGCGGAAGCAAGGGGGACCAATGCATCATATCCCAACCGCCGAGTAAGGACGCTGCTCAAGAGACCGGCATCCCTCTCGCGGAGAGTGGATGTAGAAGCGGCGCCCTCGCCGCTTAGCGTTGTTGGGGCGTTGATTGGTGAAAGCGGCTAGGACGCCGCTTCTACGCTCAAGGGGGATGCACACACCCAAACGCCAACCGTTGACTGGGCTTTCGCCCGCGGCCGCGAAACGTTCTCCGCTACAAGCGCCGTTCAAATTCCAGCTCAAAGCGTGTGCTCGAACCCGCCGCGACATCAAAACGCACCAGGTTGGCCGACTGTTCCGCCTCGCCCCGGCCGCCGATGGAACTCGAGACCAGCCCCCATGCGTCGGGCACGTACACATAGGCGGTGGCGTTCTGGCCCGGACTGCCGGTCAGCACGCCGCTCAGGGTGCCGGAGCCCTCGTCCCATTCCAAGCCATTCACCCGATTCGCCACCGGCCGGGAGCCGGCCTGCAAGGCGCCTATGAGAACGGGACGCAATTGATTCGCGGTGGCGCCGTATACCGTAAGCGAATCGCTGCCGGGCAGCACGCCGCTGGCCTGCATGAAGGCGCCATCCTCGGCGCGCCACACCAGAACGGGAGCGCCGTCATCCAGGCTAATGTGCTGAACGGGCCATGGCGGGGCCCCTGGAAACGCAATCAGGGCCGAGCCGTGCGCCGAGTCGCCGAGGCGGTTCATCGGGGTCTCCCAAATGCGCGGGGAACGCTGCATCGCGTCCATGGGGCGGGCGCCGCCCGCGCCTCGGGGGAAGAGGGCGTTGAAGAGGCTGGCCCCCTCGCTGTTGGGCTGTCCGGCAATCTCTATCGGGCCCGCGAAGAAGCCGAGCGCGGTAAGCAACGGTTCGTTGAGTCCGCCCGTCTGGTCTCCGTGAATCCGCACGGGGCCGACATTCGCCCCGTACTCGCCCATGCGGCTTCCACTCGCGGCCGCCTCGAGCCAATACGCCAAACGTCCATCGATGGCCGTGCGCGGGGCCGGCAATACCGGGGCATCCGGCGCGCCTTGTTCAACCGCCTCAAAGGCCAGCGTGTCCGCTTCGCGCCGGGTGAGGCCCAACTGCTCCAGGACTTCATTCGGAATGCTGGATGGCGTAATCACAAAAAACTCGAACCCCATTTCCGCCAGCTCGGCCGCGCGATTCGCGGCGTGTTGCTGGGCGCCGGGCTGGCTCAGGTCAAGCCAGTACAACCCTTCGGGGCTTTCCACGGCCCACGCGCTGTCCCCGTCCGTCGAGGCCAAGGGGTCAAGCGTGATGCCTGGGACCTTGCCCATGCGCCGAATGGCGGCCGCCACGTTGCTCATGTCGCGGGGGTACGCGGGCGAAGCCCCTTCGAGGGAGCCGGGCCGCCTCGGCCAGCCCGCGGGCACAAGCACGTGATCAACCCCGCTTAGGTTCCAGTCTTCCACCAGGCGATAGAGGTCATCGGCGCTGGCGTTGGATGGGGCGGCGATCCAGGCGTCCGGGGCGCTGGGGCGCTCCCGTTTCGTGTTCATGGCCGAGTACATCCAGGACACCATGCGGTCCACGCCGGCGGGAGAGGCGGTCGTGAAGGATATCCACACGGGATCCGCCCGCAAGGTCTCGCCCGGCGCAAGCTGACGGGCCGGTTCAAAGCGGCTAACCACATTGCCTTGCCAAGTAGAGCCGCTCCGCTCGAACTGCACGCCCGAAACCGCCACGCCTTCCGGCAAAACGCCAAGCCCCACCGATAAGTCGCGTTCCCGGTCATAAAAGAGTATGGACTGCGGATCCATTTGCGTGTCGTAGAGCGCGAAACCGCCGCGCGAACTCAAGCGGCGTGTGTGCACATCCGTGGCGGGCGGCATCCCGGGAAGCGATTCGGCGCCCATCACCACCGGCCGCAGCTCCGCAATGGCGAGCGGCTCGCTGCCGGTGTTGGTGATCGCCATCTGGACCTTTTGAAATCCACGGCCCCGGATCTGCTTCAGGCTGTGGTGAATGATGAGGTCGTTCGGCGTTTCCAGGTCGATTCGGTACGCGCGCGTGCTGCCCAGCGGCGTGGTCAGTTCTTCCCGCCGCGTCCGGCCAGAGACCAGGTCCTCGGTGTCGTAGACAGTCCCATCTTCCAGGACGACGGCGCAATAGACGCGGTCCACGATGCGGCCTTCGTCATTGAATTCAATCCCCCATTCCGCGTTGTCCACCGCGTATTTCAGGGCCAAACCGCTGTAGTTGAGGGTATAGTGATCGCGCAGCGCCCAGGGCGGCCGTTCCGCCGCGGCGCGTGGGGCGGCGAACAAGCCAAGAGCCAAGAGCACGGCCAAACCGCCCGCCATCGTCATAGCTAAATGAAAAAAACCGTTCCGTCGCATCACGTGTGACACTCCTCTGTGTCCGCCTTGCCTGGCATCAGGCGCTGGCGGTTTGGCGATAAGCGTTCAAGACCATTGGGTTTCCCAGAGCGGGAAGAGCTGCTTCAAACCCTTCCCGCGAAAAACAGTACAAAACGCGCCCGGAAACCGGCCTAACCGCGCCGGAGTGTCCGGGCTTCACAATAATTCCTCGCTCTCTAACGTAATCTCGTTGCGCATCCCATTGCGCTCCAATATGACCGTCAACTCCTCCTCAGCCGCGTTCAAGAGCCGCTGTTCGATGTCGCCATGACGCTGGCCTTCCACAGGCTCCCCATCGATGGCGACCAACACATCCCCTGTCATGGCGCCGGCCTCCGCGGCGGGGGAATCGGCGGCAACATAAACAACCCACCGGCCCTGCGCGAAGTAGCCCGGCATGAGGCCCGAACCCCGCAGCGGTCCGCGCTCCACGGGTCCCGGCTCGTGCGGAATGAGTTCGAGGGGTTCCTCGTCAACGTCCAAGATGACCGCGAAGTGGGCGAGGAAGTCCAGCCCCGCCACGGCATCCTCCAGCGCATGAGACACGTGGCCTATCGGACGCCGCATCTCGGCCGCGCCCACATGGAACCGGCTCAGCCGTATCATGAACCCCTCCGCTTCCAACTGTTGGATGGACAGGTAGGATAGGTCTTGGTCTTCGAGAAGGCCGAGGTCTTGAGCGCGATCATAGGGGAGTCCGAGCACTCCGCCATAGAGCGTGTCGAGCGCTACCCGTAAGGCGCGGTCACCGTCGATGACGCCGCTCACCGTGAGCGTTCCGTCGCTGGCCACGCTCACGCCCACGTTCATGCGGTCCTCATCGCCGCCTTCGTTCGCCCCGGCAGGACGCCCGGACGACAGGATTCCACGCTGGATATCGAGGTAAAGGGGGTTGGGCAGGGCGTCGCGGCCCAACACGCCGGCCACGCGCGCGCCGAGTTTCGTCTCGAATCCGTCCACCGGCTCAACCAACAACCGGCATTCGATGGGCTCCATGCCTTGGATCAAGATGCTGGCGGATTCGGTTTCCAGAAGAGAGCGCTCCCCTTCCGTGTCGCTGTGCAGGGGGGAGACGTCAAGCCCGACGTACTGGCGCACGGTGGGCGCGATTGCGCTGCGGGCCGAACCCAAGTCGACCAGGAAAGGATAGGGTCCCACGCCATTCACCCATACGGGCGCAATGAGCGTGTCGCGAACGCGTTCGATGTTTCCCGCCGCCTCATCGGCGGCCGCGGGCGCACCGAGAATAACGAATAGGACGGCCAAGAGGCTTGCCCGCGCGAGGTGAAATGGAGAGAAGAGACTGGTTGGCGGGTTCACGTTCGGCGTGACCGTCCCTCTCCTGCATGCCTTCCGCATAATGCCCGGAGTTCCAGAAGTGATTGTCCCATGCAACAGGGCGTCGCGCCCCGTTCGTTCCCTTCG
>PUOI01000144.1 GCA_003552765.1 Candidatus Hydrogenedentota bacterium
ACGCCTTGCCGATGCCGGGCTCGATGTTTTCGATGACCAACTGATGGGCCTGAGCGAGATCGTGAACGTGAACGTAATCCCGGTCGCACGTGCCGTCGCGCGTGTCGAAATCTCCGCCATAGATATAGAGTTTCTCGCGTTGACCCAGCGCCGCCGCGAGGGTCAACGGGATCAGATGCGTTTCCTCCCGGCGCGATTCCCCGTGCGCGCCATCGGGATCGGCCCCCGCCGCATTGAAGTACCGCAGCAGGCCGTAACCAAGATTGTAGGCCTTGGCGTAATCCTTAATGATCCACTCCGCCGCCAGTTTCGTCGTTCCGTAAGGCACTGCAGGCGTCTGAGGGGAATCCTCCGTCAGCGGCATCTCCGCGTGAAAACCAAACGTGGCCGCCGTGCTGCTGAACAGAATCAAGTCCACCCCGCAATCCCGCATGGCGTCCAGCACGGTCTTCGTGCCCATCACGTTGACGCGGTAATACCGCTCAGGCTGGACAATGGATTCCGGCACCGACGCCAAGGCGGCGAAATGCATCACCGCCTCCGTCTTGTGATCCAGCATCACGTCGCGAAGCCGTTCCCCATCCAATATGTCGCCCCGCACCAGCCGCTCCGCCGGCACCGACGACGCATTGCCCTCCGACAAATCATCGTACGCAATGGGGTCATGCCCCCTATCCAACAACCAGCGCAAACACGCGCTGCCCACATACCCCGCCCCGCCCGTCAATAAAATCCGCATGGGTTTGTCCTTGTAGAATGCGTTGTATTAAGGTCAGGTCAACCTTTAAAAACCACAGATGAGCCTATTCTTATTCGGACCCACTTTCCGTTGCCGCCGGCCTCTCTTTGCTTGTAGTCTCGGGAAATCTATTCAGCGCATCTGTGATGAGTTGGTAAAGCTTCTCTACATTGTGCGAGAGATCGAACTCCGATTCGATCTTCGACCTTGCACCCTCTGCCAAATGGGCCCGAAGTTGGTCATCTCTGTCCATCCTGGCGATGGCTTCCGCGAGCCCTGGACTGTCCTTTGGTTGAACCAACAACCCGGAAGATTCTGATTCGATTAGCTCGGGTATGCCGGACACTGGAGTCGATATCACCGGAACTCCCAGCGCCATGGCTTCCATTAGAGCAACGGGAATCCCGTCTTGGTCTCCCTGTGAATCCACGATGCAAGGCAGCACAAACACGTGAGCTTCCCGCAACATGTCTTGGATTTCCTCTTGCTGCAGGCTGCCCGTCAGCTCTACTTCTTCTTCCAACTGCCGGGAAGACACAGCGTGCGCTAACTCCTCGTAAAGTGGACCGTCCCCGACAATCCGGCACCGAAACTCTACGCCTTCTCTGCGCAGCTCGTTGAGCGCCTCAATGAGATAGAGTATGCCCTTCTTCTCGACCAGACGGGCTACCGACACGATATTGAGAGGCCCCTCGGAACGCTCAAGGAAACGAAACGAGTATTGTCCCGTATCAATTGCGCACCTCACAATATGAAGCTTACTCTCATCGCACCCTCGCTCAGATAGCCAACGTTTGTTATGGTGCGAAATGCAAGCCGAAAAGGCCGAGCGTTCAACCTTCTCTTTAAGAAGGGCCGCTCTTTGGAACAAGTCGTTGGCGTGCCCCATAAAGCTATACGGTATCCCCGCCATCATCGCGCCGTACATCCCAATTGAGGTTGGCGTATGGGAAAAATGAATATGCAAGTGTTGGATGTCTTGTAGAATCAACTGCCGGGCCAGATAGCTTGCGACAAGAAAGTGCCACGGAAGCTTCAGGCGTTCCACAAGCGGAATGCCACTGCGGCTTACTATGTCCGTCAACATAACGCAAAGACTGGACACAAAGGCCTTTGGGCGGGTGCGCCCCACACAAAAAGCGGACGCGACTATACCCGCTTTGGAAGCTCTGTAGAGATAGACTGTGTCGTTCACCCATCGTGGGTCTTCGGCATGCGCCTTGTCCTCGGGAAAAGTCGTCGAAAACAGTGCAACCTCACAACGCTTGGCCCGAAACGTCTCTACCTCCCGGTATATGAACGTGTTATTTACCGCTCCCATTTCCGGGCACAAATAGGCCAAGCGCATACTCATGGGGCGTTTTGAGGTTTAACACCTACTGCTGATGAGTTAGGATGAGCAGATTCGCCACCGGCCGTGTCCGCCATCGCCCGGACGATCCCTTCCCGCCAGGTGTAACGCGGTTCCCAGCCCAATGTCTCCTTGATGCGCGTGTTCGGGTAGCGCATGGGTTTGCACCGGGCATGGAGCCGGGCGGGAACGAACAGGCCAGGGACCTTCGCCGTTCCACGAAAGAACACGCTGTTCACCAATGAGGCCGTTCGCGCCAAGGCGCGCATTGCCGTCCAGGGGATGGGAATGATGCGCGGACGCTTCGGCATATGACGGCGCAACTCATTGAGATAGGCGCGCTGGGAAGGGGTTTCATCATCAACCACGTTCAGCACGATTTCCCGCTGTTCGCCTTCGAATTCGGCCGCCTTCACGATGGCCTCCGCACAGTTCTCGACATACGTCAACGGCAGGGGAGCGAACGTCCCCGTGCGCACCCACCAGCGCGGCGCTATTTGCATCCCCACGCGTCCGTTCCAAAGATTGTCCCGGCCGAAAATGACTCCAGGCCGGAGAACGGCGCACCGCCACCCATTTTCTTTAGCCGCGGCGCGCACAAGCTGCTCCTGTAGAAGCTTGGTCTGGCAGTATTCGTCGCGGCTCTCGGGATTGCACACCAAGGGCGAATCCTCGTCCAAGCAGCCCCAACTCCAGCGGTGTAGGTATTCGTATATGGCGAAAGAACTCGTCACAACGATGCGAGGCACGCCTGCTTCCCTCATGGCGGCAAGCAGGTTTTCCGTGGCTATTACGGTGCCGCCGAATTGGTCGTAGAGATCGCCCCCTTTGGTAGCGGCCAGATGAATAACCCCATCCACCCCCTCCAGCATGCCGGAAAGTTCCCTGGGGGAGCGTAAGTCCTTTCGGAGTACTTCGATACGATGATGGTGACGCCATGCCGGCGGGACATTGACGGAAGCGGGACGAACCAGCGCCCGCACTTCATGGCCGCGAGAAGCTGCGGCGGAGACCACAGATTGGCCAAGGAATCCGCTTGCTCCAGTTACCAACAACTTCATATTTGATTCTCCGGCGCGAGCAGCTCGTCAATAAGGCCCGTTGTACGGTCCATATCCATGAACCCCACAATAGGCTCCCCACCGCTTTGAAAGGCGTTGTACGTCAGACGCAAATAACGATTAAGCCCTTCGTATGGAGTACGGTTGCGTATCTTGCCCCATACGCTGCCAAACCCAGAGCGGGTGAGCATGGCCGCGTTGGCGAGAGAGTTGACCAAGGGGGTTAGGTGTTGACCGCCGGCACGGCGCTTGACCAAACTCACGCTGGGATGAAACAGTTCCGCGCTCCCCATTCCATCTGTGCCCCGCACCGTGATCGCCAGACTATCGGGCCACTGGCGGCAGGAAAAACGGATTCGGCCATGGACTGCCCCTGCCATGAGACGGGCGTCGAGATCGTCGTACTTGAACAAGCCGCCACCCCCATGGTTACGCCACGCCGCTCGTACACAATCCATGTGATCGCGTTTATCTTCCGGCAAGAAATGGAGAAGTAAATACGTCAGGTGGGAAATAAACTCGTGGATGACCCCGGCCGGGAGCTGATGACTGGGATGCGGGAGGTTTTCGTCGGCGTACCGGCCGCCCTCTCGAATATTGAGGACCATACGCGCCTCCACCTCTTCAACCGCTCCAATGGCGCCAGCCGCTACGGCCGATTCAAGCTTTTGAACGGGCTCGTTAAAGCGGTAGTTGTGGTTCTCCACAAGCCGGAGTCCCTTGGAAGCCGCCACCTCCCAAAGGTCGCGAAATCCAGCGTTGGAGAGGGCGATGGGCTTTTCCACAATTACGTGATGCCCGTTCTCCAAACAATCCCGGACGATGCGATTATGCGTGGCGGGGGGAGTCAAGACATGCACTACGTCGACGTCCCCTGTCTCCAACATGGCTCGGTAGTCCGTGTACCATGCGGCAACGCCAAAACGCTCCGCAGTGAATTGGGCCAAGGCGGGAGACAAGTCACAGATCCCGGTAAGCTGAACTCCTTCAATGGCCCGCAACGCGCGGAGATGTTGCTCGGAGATCTTACCCCCGCCTATTACCGCCGTCCTCGGCTGTTCGATGGGGAGAACAGACGGCGTGGCAACGGTGTGACTGGAACTGGAGTGTTCAGAATGCCCCACTAACAGGCTCATCACCGTCCCCCTTAAAGCCAACCCCTACTCTGCAGTATGCGCACTTACCTACCGCCACTCCGATTATGCGGTCTCCAAAACTCATTTGTACTCAATGAGTTCACTCCGGCGTTTTCGCAGCCGGTTTAGGCAATATTGGACGATACCGATGCTCTCAGGTATCTTTGCCAGCATGCAGAATACCCCGTACATGCCAGCATCGCCAGTTCCGTCCCCGCGTTTTCGGCGTCCCCTAGCGATACGCCATCCCTGGAAGAATGTAGCACCCGCACATACAATGACGCCCAAGTGAGCTGGCGGCCAAAGAAATCCCCCTAGGCTAAACACAAGGAACAAGACAGGAACTAATCCGCCCCAAAATAGCGAGCTTCGGACCTCTCTTCTGTTGAAACATTCCGGAGGGTTGCCATGGAGAACCCTGCCTTCCGCGGCCCCATGGCCGTTGCGGATGGATCGCTTCCACCATTGGCTGAAGCGCATCATTTCCGCGTCGTGGGTGGCCATGTGGCGGTCGAGGCGGTGGAGGCGCCACCCGGCTTGGCGCAGGCGCACGCAGAGTTCGGGTTCCTCGCCAGCAATGAGATCCTCGCGGAAGCCACCCATTTGCTCGAATGCCTCCCGGCGTATCATGAAGATGCCGCCGCATGTCTTGATGTCGCCTGCGGGCGCGCGCCATTCGAGTTGGCAGAGCCGGTTATAGATGGAAGCCTCGGGATTCTTTTCCTTGAGCAAACCAGTCACCACCGCCATTTCCGGTTGGCTGGATAGGTACATGCAGGCCTTAACGAGCCATCCCGGCGCCAGGGCGCAATCGCCATCGACAAACTGAACGTAATCCACGTCCATCCCCATCTCGCGCAGTCTCGCCACACCGGCGTTGCGTCCGCGCGCGGCGGTATATGGCCGGCTATTGTCCAGTTCAACCACATCGGCGCCATATTCGCGCGCCAAGGCCACGCTCTCGTCCGTCGAGCCCGAATCCACATAGATCACCGGCGTCTTGGTTGATTCGATGGCGCCTAGACACGCGCGCAGGCGCTGTCCTTCGTTGCGCCCGATGACCACAACCGCGAGATTGGGCGTTGCATTCCCCATGCGGGTTTCCGTCTCTTCGTGTTTCCAATGAAAGCCGCACGGTATGCAGTCCGCGCGCTCAGCGCAATCCGTATCCGCCCCTCACGCGCGGAACCGTTCCCCCCACGCGACTTGTCTTTTCCCAGGGCAAAGGCAGGGAGCACATCCCTGTGCCTATCAATCCTCTCCCTGGTTCTCTTCTTGGGGAGGCTTGTAGAACTTGGGCGCGTCGTCTTCTTGTATATCGGACCGATACGGCGCTTTCTTAACGTCGGGGCGCTTCTTTTCGGGTTCGGGGACGGGCTCCCCGGCTTGTTGATGTTCAGACGTAATGTCCCCGCTATCTTGGCGCTGCTCGCCTTCGGCGGGCTGATTGGGGCCGGTTTCCTCGCCGGTGGCGTTCGCGGCATCCACGTCAGCGCCGGTCTCGCTCTTGCGCTCCGTCTGCTCCTTCTCTTTGTCCTCGCTCCGATTCTTGCCATGGAGCTTGTCTTTGGAGTGTTTGCGTTTGGAGCTATCCTCGCCCGTCAGGGAGTCGATGTAATCCTCGGCTGAATAGCGCGAGAGTTTGTTGACCTCTTTCTGAACGGGCTTGAGTTCCTTGCTGAGGTCCTTCTGCACGTCCTCCACATATCCGCGCACGTCGCGGATTGTGTGGGTCACAATCTTGGCGAACTCGGGGAATTTCTCCGGCCCAATTACGATCAGGGCTATTCCCGCGATGATGATCAGTTCCGTAATGCCCAAGCCTAACATAGTCCACTACCTCTATCAGCCGGATCCATCGGCATCCGCGTTGGCGTCATC
>PUOI01000289.1 GCA_003552765.1 Candidatus Hydrogenedentota bacterium
CATGAGCTGGGACGCCTTTCCCCCCGCGCCACCCCATTTCGCTCCCTCGATCCGCATGGGCCGCCTGCCATGGCCGGGGAACTGAGCGCTGGCCTGTCAGTCAAGCCATTTGATTCCGGCGTTTTCGTCAATGGCCTTGCGAAGCGGGAGACAGGAATTCATGCGGTATATGCTTTCTTATCAACCAGACAAGCGGTTTCTTATTGAAGACTATGAGCCAAGCTACCTTGGCCTGGCGGAATCCGGAGCACTGAGCCAGCGCGTGGAATGGGCGCTGGAGGAGCTAGCCGACTGCACGGCGTGTCCGCGTCAGTGCCATGTTAACCGGCTCGAAAACGAGACCAACGTCTGCAACACGGGGCGTTACGCGCACGTGGCCTCGGCGTTCGCTCATTTCGGGGAGGAGGATTGTTTGCGGGGATGGCGGGGCTCGGGGACGATCTTCTTCAGTTTCTGCAATCTTCAGTGCGTCTTCTGCCAGAATTGGGACATAAGCCAACAACCAGCGGGGGAGGAACGAGACGCTGAAGGGATTGCGGCGCTCATGCTCGAACTGCAAGCCCAGGGATGTCATAACATCAACTTTGTGACCCCGGAACATGTGGTTCCACAGGTCATCGAGGCCATTGCCGCAGCGGTTCCAAAGGGGCTGCGTCTGCCCATTGTCTACAACACGAGCGCCTACGATTCGGTGGAGTCTCTGAAGTCGCTTGAAGGTCTTGTGGACATCTATATGCCGGACTTCAAGTGCTGGAAGCAAGAATCGGCCCGCGATTTGCTCAAGGCCAAGGATTACCCGGAACGGGCGCGCGAGGCCCTTCTTGAAATGCAGCGCCAGGTGGGGGCCTTGGGCTTTGGCCCAGATGGCGTTGCGAGACGCGGCGTGTTGGTGCGTCATCTCGTTATGCCCGGTCAGACGGACGAGGCGGAGGCCATCTTCCGCTGGCTGGCGGACGAGGTGTCGCCGGATACCTACGTGAACATCATGGGCCAGTACCGGCCCGCGCATCGCGTGGGCGAACACGATCGCCATGGCAATCCGCGCTACACGGAAATCGGCCGCCGTCCGAAGCGCCCCGAACTTGAAGAAGCCTTTGCGCGCGCCCGCGCCGCTGGGCTTTGGCGCTTCGAGAAGTCCTGACAAAGAGAACGGAGACGCTCTCCGTAGCCGGAAAGCGTCTCCGCCGAAACGATCGTGTTGGGGTATCTGGTACTGGATTACTGGGCGGCCGTTATGGCGAGCCGTTCCATGATTTCCGCGGGATCCGCCGCGGGCACCATCCACAGGATGCCGGAGAGAATCACAAGCGCGACGGCCACCACCACGGCAGTCTTCATGCTCTGCCGGATGGTCGAGGCGGCGGAAAGCTTGCCAATGAGCATGGGAAGCAAGGTGCCTCCCAGCAGGCCAATGGCGAAGATCCAGCTGAACACACTACCAGCGATGCCGGCCTGAATCGAGGCGCTCTTGAACTGCGTTACGCCAACCAGCATCGGGAAGATGGGGCCAAAGATCAGGCCGGTCAGCAAGGTGCCGGTAATGCCCGCCTTCGCGGTCTTGGCGGTCACCATCATAAGGATCGAGCCCACGGCGAGGACGCCGAGGATGGGAGCGATGGGAGCCTGTTGGGCGGGCTCCAGACCAGTGCCGAACAGTAGGACGGAAGCCAGGATACGGCCGAGAATAAGGGCGACCCAGAAACCACCCAGCCACTTATTGGCTTGTTCGTCGGTCATGTCGTGATCCCGCAGGTAGGTGCTGACGAAGCCGCCCATGGAGACCTCAAGACCGACATAGCAGAACAGAGCCAGCCCGCCGAAAATGATATAGGGGGTGGCGAGCAGTCCAAGGGTTGCGCCGATTTCAAATCCTTCCGGAGTTTCCGGAAAGGCGCTGAGAAACACCAGGACAATGGGGACGAAGACAATGCCGCCGATGATGCTTACCGTCTTCTGGTAGC
Organism: Candidatus Hydrogenedentota bacterium; assembly: GCA_003552765.1. GTDB lineage: Bacteria > Hydrogenedentota > Hydrogenedentia > Hydrogenedentales > SLHB01 > SKRY01. The sequence goes on from PUOI01000289.1 coordinate 1,962, forward strand.
CAAGGTTGTTCATTAGTTTGCCGACGATGAAGGGCGTAAGGAAGGCGCCCAAACCGAAGAACACGTTGATGACGTTCTGCGCCAACGCCGGGTTTTCCCCGTCGAACAGCACCGTGGGCCCAAGCGAACTGCCGGTCACGCTAGCGCACATGGCCCCGACGCCAAGAAGCGCCGACGCGAAAAGCGCCAACTTGTAGTTCTTGACCGTCGCAAGCAACCACAGACATGCGCCGCTGGCTATGAAGGCCACCACGGCGATGGGGGCGAAACCGATGGCGTCCTGCAATGGGCCAATAACAAGCACCGCTACCATGCTGGTAAACATGAGTGCGGAAATGAGCCGGCCGTACTGCGCGTCATCTATCCCTAGAATTGGCGCGAGATGCAGCTTGACTGCCCCCAGAACTGCGAAGATGGTGCCCAACGCAAACGCGCCGGCAAACGACAGTGCTATTGTGAATCCTTCCATTACTCAACCTCCCTTACGCTTATTGTGTTATGCGCCCTGTGCGCACCCGTACGCATTCCCCCCGCCCCACAGTCTCTCCCACCGCTTTTGCTTCAGTACAGGAGGTTGAAGCCCACTCCAGAGGCTTCCTTGAGCGGATGGAACACGTGTTTCCCCTTCAGATATCTTACCGATGCGACCCGCGCGGGTGAACAGCTTTACCCAAGCCAACCCGCGAACCCCTTCACCCGCAACCAGCGCGGCCGCGGACGGCGAAGTCAATCACACCGGCAAGATTCACGATTTCGCCATACACTACTCAGTTTCGGTTACCATGTCAAGAACGGTTGCTGCTCTCCAATCACCAGATAAGTACGCCCCACACACCGCTCTATCCGGCGATTAAGAACTACCCGGATATCCCGAACCAGAGCCTGTCTCTCATGGCGAAAAGAAACCAGGACTGAACCCTTCTGGGGTATTATCCCGCGTTTCCAGTTTTGGTTGCATCGGCGGCGCGCCCGTGGCGGAAACGGACCGTACGTCCAAACATTGCTCACGCACGTATGCGCAATGCGGGGCACACCTTATTCCCGCTCGTAGACCCGCACGTAGTCGACTTCCATGCGTTGCGGAAAGATGTCGTCATCAATGCCTTGCTGACCGCCCCACGCTCCGCCGATGGCGACGTTAAGAATGAGATAGAAGGGCTGATCGAAGGGCCATTCCGCCTCGCCCGCATCCGCTTCCTTTTCGTAGGTGAAATACACCTCGTCGTCAAAAAAGAAATCGATGCGCTCCTCGTCCCACTCAATGCCGTAGAGATGGAACTCGTCCCAGGGGGCTTCGGCTTCAATGCTGTCTCCCCGGGCGGTTCCGATGGCGTGATTGTAGGCCTCCGTATGGACATTGGCGTGGATGGTGTGGGGATCAAAGCCCACGAACTCCATGATGTCGATCTCGCCGCAACGCGGCCATCCCACGTCGCGCCGGTTTTCGCCAAGCATCCAGATGGCCGGCCACACCCCTCGCCCTTGGGGAAGACGGGCGCGCACTTCGATTCGGCCGTATTGGAAGTGCTGGCGGTTTTCGGTAGTGAGCGACGCGGAGGTGTATTCGGCGTACTCGCGGGCCCGCCGCCAGTCGCCCGAGTCTTCGTCATGGGCCGCGTTGGGGTACTCTTCTTTGTGCGCCTCGATGATCAGCCGGCCGTCCTCGACGCGGGCGTTTTCGGAGCGTTCGCGCGTGTAGTATTGGGCTTCCTCGTTCCGAATGAACCCGTATTCCTGCGTCCACTTCTCCGGATCGGCAAGTCCCTCGTAATCGAATTCTTCCTGCCAGACCAGATTCCAGCCTTCGCGTTCCGCGTCATCCGCCAAGGCGGTCCACGGCGTCAAGGCCACGGCCAATGCGATGATGAGCGCCCCGGCGCCCGTTCTTGCGACGGTGTTGCTAAAAAACATCTGAAGCTACCTCCTTTTCAATTGGCTGGGGTTCGCGTTTCTATTCGTTGGGCTCCAACGCCATGTAGTTCTCCGAGACCTCGTGTTCGATGGGCCAGCGGGCGCGGTAGTCATCGTCATGCGGTCCGATGTGGTCGAAGGGGATGGGCTCCATGCCGGTTAATCCGTACAGCATGGCGTCCTCGGGCACGGAGAAGTCGCGCGTATCCCGGTCCGCAAAGCCGGGGTCCTCGGCTCCTGTCCAGTTGTCCATGATGACCTGGTTATCCGGCGCCCGAAGGAAAAGTTCCCCGCATTCCACCGCTGCGTTGCGCCAGAAGAAGTTCATGTCCGGGTTGGCCTCCAACTCGGCGAGTTCGGGATAGCGCTCGGAGTACGGCGGCTCGTGGATGTTGACTGCTTCGGTCAGGGCTTGGACGACGTTGCTCTGTTCGAGAAAGTTTAGCCAGCGGGACTCGCCCCACGCGGAGTAGGAGAGAACGGCGTCACACTCAATGAATAGATTGCCGTCCAGCACGTTTTCTTTCCCGCCGTGGATCTGAATTGCGCCAAACATGCCCCCAGCGGAACGCAGGAACACATTGCCATGGACGCGCACCCCGCTAATGGCGTCGTCGAGACGCACGCCCGATTGTCCGTGGCGATCCAGCCCGCTCCCAATGTGATGCCAGAAGTTGTAGCGGATGACATTGCCCCGGTAGGCAGGGTTGAACCACATATCGAGCCCGGCTTGGTCGTCGCTTTCGTAGACCACGCTATGGACCTCGTTGAACTCAACAACATGATCGTTCCCGTCAAGCCGGATGGCGTGATGCGGGGCGTCGTGGAACAGGTTGTGGGCGATGCGGTTGCCGGCTCCCTCCATCCTAACCGCGGGCGTGTACGTGCGGTCGAGACGCGAGAAGTCCCGGATCTCGTTGTTCTCGATAAAGTGTTCGCCTGGCTCCAGGGTGGCGCGATCACCGCCTGTCACGTCCGTCCCGCCACGGCCCAGCGTAAACAGATCGCATCCAACCACGCCGTGGCCCGTTCCGCCGCTGATTTCGACGCCGTCCTGCGCCATGCGGCTAATCGTGCATCCCGCGACCAGGTTGCGTTCGCCCTCGTTAATCTCGACGCCGGATCCGCGAGAGACATCCAATGTAAGCCCATCGAGCCACACGTGCGCGGTGTTGTCCAGTGTCACCATGGGGTCTTCAAGGACGGAGAATTCGACGACAGCTTCTTCGATGTCGGATGGGGGATAGAGGTACAGCATGCCCGTATCCCGGTCCAGATACCATTCGCCCGGCCGTTCGAGTTCTTCCAGAATGTTGAAGTAATGGTAGTGTTGTCCTTCTCGCACGCCATAGTTCGGCAGACCATCCGTCGTGAGCTGTTGCGTTTCCCCATCAATCTCTGCGATGGGGACCGTGCCGTCGGCCCAATGGTGATACCAGTAGCCGAACATCCACACGTTCTCCGGTTCCGCCCATTCCGCGGGACGCTCCCCCTCGAAGGCAAACACGGCCCTGTCATCGGTCTCTTCGACAATCTCGCCCACATCCACGAAACCTTCGTTAGGCCAGCGGGCCAATTCGAGCGGTTCGCCATCGAAAAAGATCTCGGGCGTAGGCCGGCCTGGCTGACCGAAGCCACGCTGTTGGAGCGTGCCCAAATCCGTTATGTCTTGAGCGGGGAGATCGCTTTGAACGATATGCTCCCGCGCTGCCTCGGGCAAGCGCGCAAGAACATTCTCATCCGTGACCGGTTCAAACCCTTCTACCGTCACGCCGCCCGTAAAGCGGGGCTCTTCGCCGGGATAGGCCGCGTACACGACGGGGGCGTCTGGCTCACCGGCGTCTTGCTGCGTGAGGTCAACGCCTTCGTTAAGCGCATAGACGCCTTCCCGGAAGTACACCGTCACACCGCCTTCCGGCAATCCATCCGCCTCACGGTAATCCCGGATGGCGCCGCGGGCGCCGGTAAAGGTGGCGAGCGGCGCGTCTTCCGTGCCTTCCGCGTCGTCATCGCCATCAGGGACCACGTACAGCGTGAGCCCGGGTTCGGGGCGCGCTGGAATTGGGGTCCGCGTTCGATCCGGATTCCAGGCGGGTTCCCCATCGGCCCGGCGTTCGGCCGATTCCCGTTGCTCCCTGGCCAAGGCCTCGAAATGGCGGTGCGCGCCACCGGGCATATCCGCGTCGGAGGCCTCTTCGGCCAAGGCGTCGTAGGCTTCGATGGCTGTCTGGTAA
>PUOI01000323.1 GCA_003552765.1 Candidatus Hydrogenedentota bacterium
GATGACTCGGTCGAATTTGTCCGGCAACGCCATGGTCACGACAGCCGTGTGCGCATTCTCCAGTTTCAGCACAACCTGGGTTGGTCGGGGGCGAATAACCAGGGCATGGAAGCCGCCCTCGCAGCGGGCGCCGATTATGTGTTTCTTCTCAATAACGACACGGCCCTCGCGCCCGATTGCGTGGAAAAACTCGTGGCGTTGGGCGAGACTCGTCCGGATCTGGGGGCTATTGCGCCAAAGATGCGGTTGTTTCATGAGCAGCAGATCCTGAATTCCGCCGGGCTTGAATGCTCTATCATCGGCGCCTGCTGGGATCGCGGGCTGGGGCGGCTCGATGGCCCGGAATGGGACGCGCCGGTCTCCGCGGCGGGCGTGTGCGGCGGCGCCATGTTCATCCGGGCTGGGGCGCTGGAAAAAGCAGGCATGCTGCCCGTCGATTTCGAGATCTACCTTGACGACCTGGATCTCTGCCTGCGCATTTGGGATGCAGGCTACGAGATCCAGACGTGTCCGGAAGCGGACGTCCGGCACAAGTTCAGCGCCACCATGGGCAGCGGGGAAAAGCTTCGCCGGAAGTACTACCTGAACAACCGGAACCGCTGGCGCCTTATCCTGCGCAACTGGCCTCTGCGTTATTGGCCCCGCGCCGCCGCGTTGGCGCTTGTGGGCGAGACGCGGGCGATAGGCCGGGCGTTGCTGGACGGGGAAGCGTGGAAGGCTTGGCTTCACGTGCGGTCATGGCTGGACGGTCTCCTATATTTGCGAAAAGCCTTCCCGGAACGCCGCCGTACCAACAAGCGCGGCCTACGGCGAGGCCGTTTCTGGCCCCTGATTCGCACCGCGCCGCTCTTCTTCCCTGGAACGGAACTCCCGGAGCGGGGCTGGTATTCGGAGCGGGTCATCGAAGGGCAATGCGTGCGTCCCATTGCGCGGGAAGCTTGGCTCGAAACTCAAGGCGGAGACATCACGCTTACGCTGCTGAACCCCTATCCGGCTCTGGGGGCCGCGGAAGTCGACGTGGAGCAGGAGGGACGCATTCTCCTCACCCTCGAAACCCGCCGTCAGACCGAACAGCGGCTCTCCCTGGCGCCTGGCGTGGCGGTCTTCCGGGCTAGGCATATCTTCCGCGCCGAGGACACGGGCGAGCGTATCGACCTTGGGGGATGCCTGCGGATCGAGTGGCGCGTGCCGAGCATTTGGCGCTAAACCGCGGGCTTGCATGGGGCGCCGCGGCCAAGGCATACTAGCGGCTTATAGTGGAGTCCTTATCAGATGCAATGCTGGGATGCTGCTTATGCTGCACTATGACGAGATATTGAGGCCGCTGAGTTCCGAAACGCTTACCCACGGCATCCGGGTCCGGACCGAGAGCCGCTACGTCCCCGAAAAATCGGACCCCCGGAATCGCCACTATTTCTTCACGCACACCATATGGATCAGCAACGAAGGCGCCGAGCCCGCCCGTCTTCTCACGCGCAGTTGGCGCATCACCGATGGGACCGGGTATGTCCGGCGCGCGCGGGGCTCCGGCGTTACGGGCAAACAACCCCGCCTTGAACCCGGTGAAACCTTCACCTACACGAGCCCCAGCCCATTGCCGGCCCCTATCGGACATATGCGTGGCTGCTACCACATGGTGCGGGATAATGGCGAACTCTTCAATGTGTTCATTGGAGAGTTCTTGCTTTTGGCCCCGCCGCAACTCAACTAAGCGGAGCAGCCGGGCGTACGCAGGTTCCGTGGCCCTTGTCAGGGCCGATGTAAGGGGCATCGCCCGTGGTTCAGAAAATGGGGGCTTAACAGCCCTCCGCCAACAGCACGAACAGGGTCACCGCAATGAGCCCGATGCCCATAATGGCCGCAAGCCACTGTTTGCGTTGCCTTTCGATCTGGGTCCGGGGGACCCGGTATTCGGTTGGAGCCTGTTGGACGGGTTCTTCCGCCGGACTACCGTTGGACGCATCCTCGTCTTTATCCGGCTCTTCATCGCGATCATCCGTGGCGCCGTCCAACGTGTCCTGGGCAGTGTCCAGGCCTCCGAGGTTGGGCGTCATTTCCGGGCGGATACTGGCGGGGTCCACGGTATCCTTCTGCGGAGGACCATGAAGGGCGTCGCGGACCTCGGAAAGATTGACGCAGATGTTGCATAAGGTTCCGAGTTCTGTCTTATGAGCGTCCCATGGCCCCCGGAAGGCGCGGCCGCATCGCGCGCAGCCATCGCCTGCCCGTCCCCCGGATTGCTTGGAATCCGCCGGCTTCGTTGCTGTCGTGGAAGAGTTGGATGTGCCTGATTTTGCGTGCGTCCTGTCCGTGGCCATGAGCGCCCCGCAACGGGGACATCGCACCATGCCCGAGGAGGCGTTGGTGATGCGTATCTTGTTACCGCAGGTACAGGACAATACTCCTTCTGTCATGACACTCCTTCTTGTGTTTAGCGAATCGTTCGCATGAATGAGTACACTGTTAACATGGGTTGTGGTTCGGTGACACACACACTGGCTGAATTATCGGCAGACCGCCGGATTAACGCCTCTGTATTGACCATACCACAAACTGGCCGCGGATGGGGGCGACCGGAGTGGGAGAGGGGGAGGGGAGACCGCAAGGGGGCGCCGGGGCTTTACACGGCGCGGCCCGTCTCATCGTTTCCCGTGTTGATATCCGCCTCGAGAGCGGTCAAGATGGCCTCGAGATCCTCCTCCTCGACATGGGAGCACCAGATGTTATCCGGGAGGATCAAGAGATTCGGGCCTTCCTCGCATTTGTCGAGGCAGCCGGACGCGCTTACCCGGATGCAGGGCTTGAGCCCACGGGCTTTGACCATGGACTTGAGCTTCTCTCGCAAGGCGTCTCCGCCGTTCCGGCGGCAGCACACCCGCTTATGCGGCTCGCGTTCGTGGGTGCAGACCAGGACCATTTTCTGGTAAGGCAAATCGTTGCGAATCATGGGTTCGTTCCGTGATTGTCTACTGCGTTGTGAACTAAGAACATACCGTATTCGCTTGGCGTTTTCCAAACCGGCGTACAAGGACCGGACAGCGAAGACGGGATCCTTGATGTTCCCAGAAGAGAGGAACGGCCGCGGCCGTCAAGCCTCTCATGTCTCGTCCTCGTCTTCCCCGGTGCTCTCGCTGGTTGATGTCGTGTCGACTTGGGGGAGCGGCGCCGCCTCTGGATCGTGGGGAAAGGCGAACTCGAGCTGCTGGTTCCGGATGAAGTGGTACCGCTTGAGAATCCGAAGCGTTTGCAGCACCGGAGAGCCCGTATAGGCCGAGCTGACGTCAACCCGGTTGAGAAGGTCTTGCAGAAGCGCCGGGTACTCCATGACGTGGTCCACCGGGCTTTCGCGGAGAAGTTCAATGACGCGGGCCCGGGGTTGGCGGGAGACGGGGAATTCGGAAACGATAAGCAGCTTGAGATAGGGTTGGCCCTGGAAATACTCCTCCGCGGACCGCAACATTTCGTCGCTGAAGGCCGCGGTGAGGCTGGGATTCGCCTCAATCACGGAGGGATACAGGCGTTCCCCGTGCCACGCGCGAACGGCGACGGCCGCGCGCTCCACCGATGGCATATCCAGCGGGTAAAATAGGAAGCCCTTGTCCACCGTGGATGGAACAGGATTCGGATTGTCCACGTAGAATCGCGGGCCGTCGCCCAAACGCCAGTCGGTCCAAATCCGAAAGCCGCGCAGTTCTAGGAAGCAGCGCACGATCTGGTGCGTAACGTCACTCACGGGGTTTCCTTCAACTCAATCCGTTCAATCCGTGGGCGGAAGAGTCAAACATTGCTCAACCATTTGCCCAGCTCATGCTCCGGATCGCGTTCGGCGACGCGTTGGCCCATGGCGCGGGCTTGATCGGTTTGCCCGAGTCTCTGGTAGCAGAGTCCCTGCTTGGCGAGGATGTCCACATCGGTAAAATGCTCGCCGTAGGCGGTGTAATAGTGGTCTTTTTCGCAATGCTTCTCCGCCTCCCGGAAATACTCCAGTGCGTTGGCGTATTGTCCCCGCGCGAGCGCTACTTCGCCCCGGAAATAGTGCCCCTCGGGATGGTCGGGCTTGAGTTCCACCGACTTCTTCATGAGCGATTCCGCCTTTCCAAGGGCTTCCTCGGCGGCTTGAGGGTTTCCCGCGGGCAAGGCGGACCGGCCCAACAAGAAATAGGCGCCGAAATGCGAGCCGCCCTGATTAAGGGCCATCTGAGCGTTGCTCATGGCGGTGGCGTAGTCTCCCTCGCGGAAGGCGGTTTGTCCGAGCCCGAGGTAGCCGCGGGCGTTGGACGGCTCGACGGTGACCACCTCGGTGAAGATGTGTTTGGCCTGTTCCGTCCGGCCCAGGTCCAGAAGAACGAATCCGTAGTCCACGCGTGCGGTTATGTGCTGGGGTTTGCGGGTGATTACGTCGCGCAGAATGGATAGGGCTTCGTTGGCCTGGCCCATGCGGGCCTTGCACTTACCCAACTGGTGGCGCGCGGCCTCGTAGGCGCCGTCAAGTTGAAGCGCCCGCTCGAAACATTGCACCGCCCGCTCCAATTCGCCGCGCATTGAGGCGGTCAATCCCTCATCGTAATAGCTTTCCGCTGTCTCGCCGCCAAACGCCATGATGTGCTCCTTCACCTTCCGTTCATCAGCGCCCGCAAGGCGCGGCGGGCTTGTTCCTCGGTAACATCGCTCCGTTGAACCACGTGCCCCATCCGGTCGGCCACCACAAACCGCATCTGCCCGGCACGGGCCTTCTTGTCGTGTTTCATCGCCTCGACCACGCTGTCCATCGGCAATTCCGGCCATTGAACGGGCAAGCCGTACGCCGCGATGCAATCCCGCTGCCGCTGAACGAACAGGTCGTCGACGAGTCCCAGTTCCCGCCCGAGCCATCCCGCGGCATGCATGCCCAGCGCGATGGCTTCGCCGTGCAAAAAGGTATTGTACCCGCTAGCCGCCTCGATGCCATGGCCGAAAGTGTGGCCATAGTTCAAAATGGCGCGGCGGCCGCCTTCCCGTTCGTCCTCGGCCACGACGGCGGACTTGATTTCGCACGAGCGCCGGATGGGGAAGGTCAGCGCTTCGAGATCGCGCCCGAGTATGGCCTCGGCGTGTTGTTCCATGTAGGCGAACAGGTTCTCGTCCGCAATCACCCCATGCTTGATGACCTCGGCCAAGCCGGCCCGGACTTCGCGATCGGGGAGGGTCTCCAAGAAGGAGGGCTCGATAACCACGGCCACGGGCTGGTGGAACGCGCCGATGATATTCTTCGCCAGGGGATGATTCACGCCTGTCTTCCCGCCAACACTGGAATCGACCTGCGCCACGATCGTGGTGGGGATCTGAATATAGGGGAGTCCCCGCATGTAGGCGGCCGCCGCGAATCCCGCGATATCGCCAAGCACGCCTCCACCCAGCGCCACGACTAAACCGCCGCGATCCAGACCGCCCTCTAGGAAATGACCGCACAAGGCTTCGATTTGGGCCAGCCGCTTGTGTTGTTCGCCGGCCGGAATCTCGCACCGAATCACGCGGCCGCCGCCTTCCTCGATGAGCTTGGCCACGCGGTCTCCGTACAAAGGCGCCACATTGGAGTCGCTTACCAGCGCCACCCCGCCCGTGGGCTTTTGCCGCGCCACCACGCGGGATAGTTCGGTCAGTGCTCCTTCTCCAATGAGGATGGGATAAGAACGCTCGCCCAGTTCAACCGTTACGGTGTCCATGTTCTATAATCACTCCAGCGTGTGCTCACGGCGCGCAAGAAAACGGCGCATGCCATCTATCCCCAATTCCCGGGTCATTGTATCCACATGGGCGGGCATGCTCAAATGGGAGTTCAGGCTCCCAACCCCAAGAGGCGTCCGGGAAGCGGTATGGAGAGGGACCATGGCGAAGCTGAAACTCGACCTTCACGATATCTACAACAAAGGCAGGAGCATTGAACAAGAACTGCAGCGGGTTATCGACGAAGCGGTGTCCAAGAAGATCAAACTGGTCGAGATTATACCGGGCAAGGGCAGCGGCCAGCTCAAGAAGTCCGTGCTCAAGTTTCTCGAACGGCCTGAGATCAAGAAGCAGTATCA
>PUOI01000382.1 GCA_003552765.1 Candidatus Hydrogenedentota bacterium
CCCATGTCCGTCAACGCCTGCCGGTATGTGGTCTCGGTCTCGAGGCGTTGCGCCACGAGTTTGTTCAAGTGTTTCTCACGCAGACCTTGCCGGCAGAGAAAGGCGAGCGCTTCGCGGCCAACCGGGCCGGCGTAGTCGTCCTCGCGAGCGAAGAGACAGAAGATTTCCCCGTGCGCTGTCTCGGTTCCGCCGGTGTTCAGCGCACAGAGTCCGCGAAGCTGGCCTTCGAGGTCCTCCACGAGGTACATGGACGAGGCGTTGGGCCGGTTTTGCTGCGCCAGGGATTCGCGGAGGTCGTCCACCGTCGGCAGTAGAATCTCGCGGCGGCGATTCAAGTAGGCGGCCTTTGGGACGGCGCCGTTGTACAGTGCGCTCAAGGCGCGCGCATCGTCGGCGTCGGCTGTTCGGATGACGCAGTGCTGGCCTGTTATCATGGCGAGTTACCTGTTCAGATGGATGGCGCAAAAAGAGCGGCGCTGGAAGGCGGTCCTCCCAACGCCGCATACGATGGTTTGTTGACGCTTTTTGGCCGCGCTACCCCCGGATCTCGGTCTTTTTCGTTTGAAGAAAATCCTGCCACGCGCCCCACACCGTGTTCAAGAAATCGGAAAACGCGTCGGCGCGACTGGCGGAAATCTTCCGGATATGCTTCATTTCGAGCACTCTCCCTTGTTCATTAGGATGGGCTTAACCCCACGTCGTGGACGCTTTAGTTTACCTGCGCCTACCGCGGCGCGTCAAGCCCACAATTGGAACGAGCCCGGTTTAGCCCACGGCCATGGTCTGCCTGTTAGTCTTTCCAGAAGAGCAGGCCGCCGATAAGGTCTTCAATCTTGGCGAAGAGACCGCCATTGTCGTTGCCGTTGCTGTGGCTATCGGCTTTGAGCGGCGTCGTGATGTGTTTGAGATGTTTCATGGTTTGGCTCTCCTTTTGCGTTGTTGGCTTTCGTCAACAGCTTGAATCTATGACCTCACGCAGACCCCCTGCCCTCTGTATTCGGGCCACGGCGCCTACGGGACGTCTGCTCTCCCCATGACCTGACTCCCATGGAGTAGGTTGTCTTGTGTACTCTGGTGCAAGCCGCCTCAATCCATTTGGCATAACTCGCGTGTATGGCGCGCTCTTGCCGGAATTAGCTTCCCGCCTGGGTTCATTGTTTCTCAAAGCGGCAGTACGGGAAACTCCCGCGCGCTCTTGCATCTTACGGCTTCCCCGGCCGTTTGAAAAAACGCAAACGCGCGCTGTCTAGCGCAACAGGACACACCGCCGGCGCTACGTCCGTGACGGTTCTAGAAGATATCCTTCACGCGGCCAAACGCAAGGTTAAAGGCGGCGCGAATAACGTCAATGAAGTCCTGCAGTATGTTTCCCAACTCGTCGCGGAGGTTAGCTTGTTGCACGGAAACCGTCTTGATGTGTTTCATGGGTAGGGATTCTCCCTCATACTGGGCCGGTCGAACCGGCGTGCGATGATGGGCGGAAAGCATACCCCGTTCGCTTGTATCCGCCGTTCTGATCGAAGCCATCTAAGCCGTCTACTGACGGGGAAACGCGGTGGTATTAGTAGCGGCCCCAGGGGCTCTTCACAGCGCCCAGGATGCTGTCGAAAATGCCCAAGATTCCGTCGATCAACTGTTGAATCGCGCCGCGCGCCGTACCGACGATGGCCTTCTGGACCGATACCGTTTTGATATGCTTCATGATGTACATCCTCCGTGTTCATTCGGACAGGCGTTCGCGCCCGTCATCATGCGATAATGTGGGCCGTCAAGGCGACTGGGGACCCGCTTGAGCCCCCAGTCACCATGACGTGTATCCTAGGAGCACCCCTCCCCCTCTGAGCCGAACGAGACGGCTCGATGGACTGCTTATCAGGCAGGGGAGCAGCGTAACTACGCACAGAAATGACGCCTACAGCGCTTCTGTTAGTAGTTGTCGTTCTCGTCGTTAGCCTTACCAAACACTTCGGCGAGCGTGATGCCAAGGATCGGGGCGATGATCTTGTCAATGATGTTGTCCACGTCGCCATCGACAAGAGCGGTTTTCGGCGTGCTGATGTGCTTGAGGTGCTTCATGGTGATTCTCCTTTTGCGTTGTTGGTTACACGTACTGTTTGCGTATATGACCTCACGCGGATAGACAGTACCCGCGGGATGTCCGATGAGCTTCTTGTTCCGAGCCGACTCTCAGGGGCACCCGTTCAGTCTTCTTGGATGCGTGGTTTGCCCAGGATGTCCAGGATGGTGAACCAGATCTTCTCGATTGGGTTTCGCGGTTCAACCGCCGGACGCGGCATGCTAATTTGTCTGACGTGCCGTTTCATGGTTGACCTCCTTTACTCTTGGCGGTTTGGCGCCGTTGGAGTTACGCAACCACCCGTTGCCAACGACGCTTCCACATTTGGCGCTACGCACTACCCACGCCGGCAACCAGGGAGTTAAGGAGCCGCCGTGGATCAGTCTTCCAGCATCTGCTTTTTTTGCGCGAGGGCCTGCAAGATGTCGGTCCACATGGGTATGTCGCCCGGAAGAGATACCTTTTCCTGCTCTTGGGTAATCGCAGCAATATGTTTCACGGTGTACGCCGCTCCTCTTTAGCCAGATGCGCTTATTCCTCGGAAAGGTGTGGACAGGGCAACCGCATCGCCGCTCAATCTGTCTGCATCCCCAACTCCGGGTGAGACTTCCCTTTCCAGACTTCTAACCCCATATACACATGGCAAGCGAAAACGTTACACAACGGTGTTCCCCAATCCCCATGGGGCGGGGCTGAACGCCCCTGAAACGCAAAGCGCCACGCTTTCGATGCGCCCCGCCGACCCAGCCGCTTCAACGGCGAAAGGCGCTTCGGCTGCCTCGCGGCTTTGGCTGGGGCTACCTTCCGTTGGGCCCGTGCGAGGCCGCGTTGCCAAATATAGCTGGAGTATGGCAAAAGCAGCGCGCAAATGTCAAGTATATACCGCCGCTCGAAATGTGGGATAATCCACAATGGCGCGTGGCGTTCTTTCGTCCTCCCGCGAACCGTCTTGACTTGATTGCGTAACGCGATTCACAATGCAGTTAGGCTGGTCCAGATGGTGAAGCGGAGGTTCTCCGCCGGGACCGGGGAACCGCACCCCAGGGAAACGGCATAGTATAGCGGTATTGGGGCTTGCGGGGGTGTTCCCGCGATGGAACCGGCATGCGGCGTGACGACGTGTGCGCCGCTAGACCTGATAGAGGGAGCATGGATTATGAGCACGATCTCGTATGCGTTGCAGTTATACACCGTGCGCGATCACATGGAGCGGGATCCCGCGCGGACGCTCAAGGAAGTAAAGGCCATGGGCTACGACCACGTGGAGACGGCGGGCTTGGCGGGCCTGAGTTCCAAGGAGTTTCGCCGCCTGCTAGACGAGGCGGGATTGACGGCGATCAGCGGCCATGTGGGAATAGACGCCTTGGCGGAGGATGTCGACGCCGTCATTGAAATGGCCCGGGTCCTCGGGCAAGAATACGTGGTCGTCCCGTGGGCTGGCGGCGAACAGAAGTCGAATTGGGAAACATGGGCTCAGTACGGCCGCGAAATGGAAGCCGCGGGCTTTGCACTGAAGGAGCATGGCGTCACGCTGTGTTACCATAACCATGCGCACGAATACGAGACCATAAATGGGGAGACCGCGCTCGACATCATCTTCGCGACCGCGGAGCCCGAAGCCTTGTGCGTGGAGCTGGATGTGTATTGGACACGCTTCGCGGGCTTTGATCCCGTGGAAGAAATCAACAAATACGCCGGGCGTCTGCCCTTGATTCATCTCAAGGACATGACCAGCGGGGATCCCCCCACCTTCGCGGAACTGGGCAAGGGGATTCTTGACTGGGAACGCATCATGGCGGCGGCCAAGGCGGCTGGCGCGATATGGTATATCGTGGAACAAGACATTTGTCCCGCGGACTCACTGGAAAGCGCACGAATTAGCGCGGAATTTGTGAAGAATCTATAAGTGATTACGCTTAAGACCGAACGGATCGCCCCTCTGTTTTGCGGGCTTGACCGCATCTGCGGCCTTGCGGTGGTGCTAGCGGCGTGTGCGGGGTGTTTTCCCGCCACCATTCAAGGCACCGTCGAGAATCTCCAAGGGGACCGCCTGCCGGGCGTGGTAGTGGAAGTGCGGGAGACCGGACACCAGGCTTTGACCAATGCCCGGGGCGAATACGAGGTGCGCTATGAGCCCGGCGAGATCAACCTGCGCTTCATGAAGACCGGCTACACCGGCGGCCGCCTCGAAATGACCATTGATGAGTATCGGCCCGTCTTGGCGCGCCCCGTAACGTTATGGCCCCTGCCCAGACAGAAGGGGGTGCACTTCCTTGAGGAGTACCGGTACCGCGCGGCGGGCGTCATTGAACCCGAACGGTTTGAGTCGAACAACCTTGGCACGGTTTGGGGCCTGGAACGCTGGACCGATGTCCAGGTGGGGCCGGAGCCGTACATCGTCGCCCACCGGCTGCCGCGCAATGCACTGCGGGTCTACCGCATGGAGATGGTCGAGCTGTTTGTCGAGGATGACTGGGGCGATACCCAAATCGTGGAAGTCTACACCGGCGCCCGCCTGATGCCGCACGAAGCCCACTACATCGATGAGGCGGGAACCCTGCTCGCCATCGATTTCCCCGAAGGCCTGCCGCCCGGCAACTATGGCGTTTCCTGGGGCGCGCTCCAAGGCGAGACCAACATCGACTCCCGGATCTGGATCTTCAGCGTCCTACCTTCCGAGCCGGAACCCGCCGAAGAAGATGAGGAAGACGAAGAGGAAGAGGAAGACGGGGACAACGTTGGGGAGGGATAAGCGACATGCCTGAGAGGACGGAGCGCAACGAAATCGAACCGACGACGGCGGAACGTGTTGAGGCGCTCGAAAAGGAGTTGAGCCGCGAGCGGCAGTCTCGCAAACGGGAGCGGGTCGTCCACAATGTGCTTACAGTAGTCATGGCTATGGCGATAGCGGGGTTGGCCTACATGATCTTCGCCGCAGAGCCCCCGCACATGGCGGAGGCCCAAGTCTTTCGTCTTGTGGATGCGGGTGGAGCAACACGCGCCGCGCTCTTTGCGAACGAGCACATGACCAGCTTCACCATTTACGGCGAGGCCCCTGAAGACAGTCCGGTCGACCGAATCCGCCGGATCATGATCGCCGCGGGCGAGAACGGCGCGGCCCTAGACATGCATGACGCGGACGGGACTCGGCGGATCAGTCTGGGGACGGGCGTGCATGGGGCCATCATGAGGCTGTACGACGAAGACGGAACCCAACGCGAGCAGCTTGGGCCGTGACGCTCCGTTACGATCATCTTACAGTACACCTCATGTCCGCCGATGCTGGTTTCGTGCACACCCCAGGGGTTTGGGAGAATGGGGCCATTTACCCTTCGAACTGTAACGGCTTCGGCAGGCCGGGATCTGTTGCGTTCAGAGGCGCCGTTCCTCGCTTGATGGAAGTGAGGTCATGACAACGCCCGGTAAGGCGATTACCGCCGCCATGGACACCGCGCCCCCCGCGCGAATCGAGTACCTGCGCGTCCGGAACTACCGCGCCCTGAAGGATGTGGAGTTCAAGGACGTGACGCCTCTCATGGTCCTTCTCGGCCCCAACGGGAGCGGCAAGTCCACGGTGTTTGACGTATTTAGCTTTCTGTCCGAGTGCTTTCGATATGGACTCCGCCAAGCATGGGATCGCCGCGGCCGCGCACGGGAGTTGAAGACGCGCGGCCAGGATGGGCCGGTGGTTGTTGAACTCAAGTACCGTGAGCGGCCAGACCTCCCTCTGATTACCTACCACTTGGCCATTGATGAAAAAGCGGGAGCAGCCTATGTAACCGAGGAATGGCTGCAATGGAAACGCGGCAGCAGAGGCCGGCCGTTCCGTTTTCTGGAATGCGCGCAGGGACAGGGACGGGCGGTTAGCGGGGACACGCCGGATGCTAAAGCCGAACGCGTTCCCGTGGCCTTGCGCAGCCCGGATGTCATTGCGGTGAACACGCTCGGGCAGTTCGCGGAACACCCGCGCGTGGCGGCG
>PUOI01000570.1 GCA_003552765.1 Candidatus Hydrogenedentota bacterium
AAGTCCCGTATGATGATGCTTATCGTCTTGCCAAAATACCCGTCCGACGGGTTGCCCACCAAACCCGCCCGGGCATACGCCATTGCCTCACATGCCATGCTGGCTGTTTCCCCCTAACGCTTTGAAGACTTGTTCAAGCTATGTTGTTGATTCATTCATCGCCCTCTATACGGTTCACAAGCAGGCTCACGTGCTCGCGGCCATCGTTCGCATTGCCTTCCCACGGTTTCCAAACCTTGGTGATGATGTCCACGCGCCCGTTGCCTGTGATATCGCCTATCCGGGCGTCGTGGCCGCCCAACTCGCCGTCGAAGATCACGCGTTCCTCGAATTGAGGCGGATCGCCGCCTTGATTTTCCCAGATGAACCAGCGCGGCGTGGCGCCTTCCGGGAAAATGACGTCATCTTCTTGTTCCGCGGTGAAGATGTCGAGAAGCCCATTGCCGTTGAAGTCCGCCACACCCAGCGAATGGAACGAGCCGCGAACGCCTTCGGCGGTGCGAGGCAAGTCATGCCGGGTAAACGTGGGCGGATCGCCCCCTTCGTTCTCGAACCAAGCCGCCTGCGAATCGGTCATGTCACAGTCTAGGATGACGATGTCAGGCCGGCCGCTATTGTTGAGGTCCGTGATCCAGCTTCGGGTCGACAGGTTCCACGGCCCGGTCCCGCCAAAAGGCAACGGGTGCTCCACCCACTCTTGGCCTTGTTCCCGATTCTCGTACCAGCGATCCGGCATGACCACATCGGCATAGCCGTTTCCCGTGAGGTCGGCGACGCCTTCCGGGAAGAAGCCCCCGTGGATCGCGTCGTTATCCGTCAATACGTCCATGGTGATGGTGTGACGCGGCCAATCCACGTCTTGGAGCGGATCCTCGGGTACCTCGTACCAGAAGCACCCGTCCCGGTCACCGAGGACCACCAGGTTCGGCGAGCCGTCGCCATTGATGTCCGCCGTAACGATATCGTGTAGATCACTGTCGATGCGGGAATCGTACCGATACCTCGTGAACTGTTCACCATCGGGCGGACCGGGGTTGTGGTACCAGTATCCTGTCACCACAATGTCCGTGTAGCCGTTCCCATCGACATCCATGCCGGTGGAGCCCAGGCTCTGCATGGCGAACGGGCCAACCGTGTGCCGCGTCCATTCTCCGTCGTCCCCCGGATTCTCGAACCAATACACGTTGTCTCCCCGAACACCGGTTGCGAAATCGAGTCGGCCGTTGCCGTTGAAGTCAGCCAACACGGACACGCCGTATCCCGAGGGCACGGGATTCGGCAATTCTTGCGCAATGAACTGGTGTTCAAATCCTTCGGCGGTAATCGCTTCCGCGCCGCTTGCCGGACTCCACATTCCGGCCATCACGAGACCGGCGCTCAACACAAACGCGAACTTCCATGCTCCATGCCCAAACATCGCTCTTCCTCCTCTTTTTTGGGAAGGGATCAGCGCTTCATTCACTCGCCCGTGGTGAATGCCCAAGCTTCCCCTTCCGCCGGCCGGACGCCCCGGTTGGAGCGAGACTGATCGACGACGGCCTCCACGTCCCAGTAGTAGGTCTCGCCCGACTCCAGGGCGTCTATTACCACATGATTACGCTGCGTTTCTTGTTCCGCCACTATGTTTTCCATCGCCTCGTCCGCGGCAATACGCACGCGGTAACGATCGGCGTTATGCGACGGGGCCCACCAGAGTTGCGTCTCCTCCGCGTTCACGCCGATTGCGTTTTCTTCGGGGCCAAGTTTCTGAAAAGGCAAGGGCCCCAATGCCGGGCGGTCATCGTCTTGCTGCAGGCCGATCTCTTCAAATGGGATAGGCTCAAAGGGGATGTCATCGCCATCCGCTCCGTAGACACGGTCGTAGACATCTTCGGCCACGTGATCCAGTATGGGCGCATCGTCCCGCAAACGGAAATCGAGGGTCTCGGGATCCGCGAAGTCGCTGAGGTCATCGTCCACCTCCAGGTTGTTCCAGCGGGGCGTGCCTTCATTATAGCCTTCGGCATACGTGTCATGGATATAGGGGTAGCGGCTGCGGTAGGGATCCTCGCTAATGTTCATGGCCTCGATCATCGCCGGGAACCCATGGCCGTGCGGCTCGTCCGTGCGCATCTTGCTGATGGCCCGTTCGATGCCCTCGACGTCGCCGGGGCCATCTTGAACAAGCTGAGGGCTCTGGATGGCGATGTTGTTCGCGATGGACGCGCCGCCTCCGCCGTGAAACTTGATCACGCCTGTCGAGCCCGTCTGGTAGAAGACATTCCCGAAGACCTTGGCTACGTAGATCGTGTCATCGTCTAGAAAGATAGCCTGCACGCCGGGCCCGCCTTCGTGTTGGTGGAACAGGTGATGGAAGAAGTTATGGCGGATGACGTTCCCCGCGAAGGTGGGGTTGCGGCCCACGTAGATCGAGCCCATGTCCGAGATGTCCTTCAGCACGTGATGGATCTCGTTGAACTCGAACGCGTGTTCGTTGCCGCCAAACGTGATCGCTTGGTGTAGCGCATGGTGCATATGGGTGTGTTCAACGCGATTGCCGACACCGCTCGCGGAAACAGCGGGATTGTAATGCTGAATCCAGCGGTTGTAGCGATGTATATCGCAGTTGCGGACAAAATGACCCGCTGGGGTCAAGCTGGCGCGGTCGCCCCCGGTCATGCGTATGCCGCCTTGGCCCACGTGATAGATGTCGGAACCGATGACCCCGTGGTCTTCCCCACCGTTGATGCTAATCGCGCGCCGGCCGAGGGCGCGCACCGTGCAGCCCATGATGCGGTTGCTTTCGCCGCCGGAGATGACAATGCCTTCGTCCCGGGCGTTCTCGAATGTCAAACCCTTGAAATGAATGTGGGATGCATCCTCCACGCGGACAAAGGGCTCATCGAGCTGAGACACCTGAATCTGGGAATGCTCAAGCGGATGCGCCGGTAAGAAATAGAGGATGCCTTCGTTGCGGTCGATGTAGTATTCGCCGGGCTCTTCAATCTCCTCCAACAGGTTCACGGCGTGGTATTGCGTCGTAAACTCCTGCGGAAAACCGGGTTGGCGGAACCCGTAGGAATGGGGATGTTCCGTCGTGAACGTGCCGGCTTCCGTGTCGATTTCCGCGATGCCCACGGTGTCGTGCGCCCAGGTCACGCCGAACAAGCCCGAAATGTAAAGGTCTTCCGCTTCGGTCCAGCGCTCGGCCCGGTCCGTGTTGTACTCGAACACGCCGGGTTGGTCCGATTCGTCTTCGCCGCCCTCGAACACTTCGCCCAGCGGAATGTGATCGTCGTTCGGCCAGCGCGCGACCGTTTGCGGAACGCCGTCGATGAAGAGTTCCATCGGCGCCGGAATACCAGAGCGGCCCCAGCCGCGCGGACCGAACTCGCCGTACTCCGTTATCCCGGCCTCGCGCAGGTCGGCTTGCAGCACGGCGCCGCGCGCCGATTCAAGCAGCCGGTCCAGAATGGCCTCGTCGGTGACGGGTTCGAAGATGCCGGGATCAAGACTCTCCCCGCCATCGATGTACACCGCTTCACCCTCGGCCGCTTTGTAAACAACTGGAGCGCCCGGTTCGCCGCTGTCGGCCGGGTTGAGTTCGAAGCTCGCGTTCCGGTAGTGCCGGCCTTCGCGAAGAATGATGGCGATTCCATCGTCGCCTAAACCTTCCGTTTCCCGGTGTTCCCGCGCGGCATCCCGCGCCCGCTCCAGCGTTTGGAACGGCTCATCGCGGGTCCCCGGACTGGCGTCGTCGCCATCCGGACACACAAAGAACTCCGCCCCCACTGCCGGCGCGGCGAAGACCAAGATGAATAGCGGCAGCATCATGAGACGTGTACGCATGGGTGCAACTCTCCTGTTCTTTGAAACGCAGTGATTCAATCTTTCCTTATCGGCATTCCCACTAGCATAATTGAGACGTGTTGGCCTATTCCAACGCTCTTACCCGTTGCGCAAACGGAGCGAAGCCCTTTGGACAACGTTGTTTTACCTTATTCAGGTCCGCATGCTCCGCAACTGCAGCATAAACTTCGCGAAGCACCACAGCATTCAGCGCATCAGAAGCCAGCTCCTTGCAACGCGGCTTGGGATACGGGATGCTCTCCGGATCAGGCTGTGTTTCGACCGGTCTATCCAATACCCAACTTAGGGCCACCTCATCAGCAAGAATCCACGCGTCAAAACTCTCAATCGCTACACCCAGAGCCCGTGAAATACGGACATGATCGGAATCTTGAGCCTCGTTGATTTCTTTGATTCGATCAGGCTGCTGGTCATTGTCCACCACCAGCACCAACGCATCGTAACCCGTTTGTTGGGCATGCAGCATCCACAATAGGGAAGTCCTTTTCATCCCCTTTCTGCCTCGGACGCCATGCAACCGTTTGGCGCCAGGCATCTTCTTGCGCAATTCCTTCACACGCCTTACTCTATCGTATGCATATTCGTTTTCACCACTAAGCAACCGGCTTACGAATATCGCCAACGCCCCGGACGGACCCGAAACGCCTTCCTCCTGTTCCGCCGGTGGGGGCACCTCATGAGCCCCTTCCCCAACAACAAGTATCCTCATACCTGCTCGTTCTCAGCTGAGGCTACGGATTGCTCAAACAACTCCTCTTCCCCCTCACCGCCCCAAATTTCGCCCAGAGTAAATATTCCAATCTGTTGCTTGACCACCTCGCTTTCCGACAAGCGGTGTGCTGTCACTGCCCCGTCCTCACCCTTTAGGCACAAGGTGACTTCATCCGGCTTGAAGAGGTCCAGCAGATAGGGAGAGTGGGTCGTCATGATCACCTGGGTTCCCTCGTGACGCTTGATAAGGTCTCGCAACATCCCGATTACATCCTGTAACCGTTTAGGGTGTATCGCATTTTCGGGTTCCTCAATCAGTAGCAACGTCGGAGCCATCTCCTTAGGCATATGCAGTAGCGTCAGATATCCAAGCAAGAGTAAGAGGCCGTCGGACGCATGCGCTGCGGGAACCACACCATCAAGATGCTTGAAACGAAACGCCAAGCTCTTACCATCCGCCCCAGGTTTTTCGTCGGTGGATTGAGGTGGCTGCCGATAGCCTTCCTCCTGGGTCAACACGATCTCTTCTAGATCGCGGAAGTAAAACTTCAGTCCGTCTTCAATAGCATCAAAATTCCGGCGGGAATCGCCCAAAATGTCGTCAATACACGTTGGCAATCCAAATCCGGACCGGCTCAGCGTGAAACGGCGATTCTTGTCGAAGGCCGAAGGCAACGCAAGCATACGAGGATTCCATTGGCAGAAATAGGGCTTACCCAAAGCGTTGGCTACGGTTTCGATTGTCTTACGCCAACTGCCTCGCGGTGAAGAGAACAAATCCCTAGGTTCGAGTATACTATCCGATGCTTTGGATCGGGATAGCTCTGCCTCCCTTCCCGCCTCACGAATCGCGGGCCGGGGACGCACTCCCTGCTTGTCAAAACCACATGTTAATGAGTACGTAATGCTCTCATTATGCAGTGGGGCGATTGAAAAAGTGACTTCTTTCCGGGACTTACCCCAAACTAGTTCTTTTCCGCGCCAAGGCTGAGGCAATACATCTTCCAACGGTCTTCGCGCGCTTTCAGACAGAATCCAAAGACAATCCAACACACTCGTCTTCCCGGAATCGTTCGGCCCGATGAGGACATGCATGGGCGTCAGGTCCAGGGTGACGTCACGCAGGGCTTTGTAGTTTTGTACACGGAATTGCGAAATCATGATGGCATATCTCAACGGTTTTTGACAGCTTACCAGGGGCGTACTGTGATTCGCCCTGCCTTAATCCAAGGCGCGCATCACGCGATCTCCTCGGCGTCTTGGATGAGGTCCGGCGCGGCGGTCATCCCGAATCCCGGCGCGGTGGGCACGCTGAGTTTGCCGTCGCGAAAAACGATGGGCGGATCAACCCAGCCGCCAGTCTCGCGGATGTCGCCTTTGTACTCTTGGTAATCGTCCAGGTTCGGCATGCACGAGACGAACTGGATCATCTGCGAATAGCCAAGGCCGCCGGAGAGGTGGAGCGACAGGGG
>PUOI01000058.1 GCA_003552765.1 Candidatus Hydrogenedentota bacterium
CGAGGGCGGCTTCCATGCCCTGGTTATTCGCCCCCGACCAACCCAGGTTGTGCTGAAACTGGAGAATGCGCACACGGCTGTCGTGACCATGGCGTTGCCGGACAAATTCGACCGAGTCATCGGTGCTGCCGTTATCAAGAAGCACGAAACGCGCGTTTTCGTACGTCTGGGCAATGAGACTGTCGTAACAGGCCTCCAGATGTTCGAGGCCGTTCCAGTTGATGACGAGTACGTGAACGAGAGGTTGCATCATGATGGCGCGGAGTATACCATGCGCCGGCGGCGTTGTCATGAAACGGGGGCCGGTCTCTCGCGCCGAACACAGTGATCGCGCTTGGAGGTGGCATGGCCTTCCAGGCCATGAATCACGGGCTGGAAGCCCGTGCTACGTCACCGCGACAATTTTGAGATGATGCGTTATGCATCAGAACGCCCTCACCGTCATCCCCGCGAAAGGGATCGCGGTGAAGGATTATCCACAAATCAAATCCATCCCGGAGGGATGACAGCTGGTAGCCGGGGGTTGAGGCCGCTTGCGATAGCATACGGGCGATACCCCCGGAATCAGATACCACCCAGTACCGACCCTTTAGGGGTCGCAGAACCTTTGTGAACAGCGCCCCCGGGGTATCGCGCGCTACGCGCGCTTCAACCCCAAGCTACTATCTGTAACTTCTTTTGGGGTCTTTAGATATTCGCCCACGAATGGAGGCAAGGCTGTAGCGTTCCTTGTGAATTCCCATTGGAGGCGGACAGTGCATCAGGCATGCCCAAGAAAAGGAGCCGCAAGTGCAAGCGATCATATTTGATTTTGATGGACTGATTCTGGACACGGAAAGCTGTGACCTTCAGGCGTGGCAAGAAACCTTCGCCGCATATGGAGGAAGACTCGATTTCGAGACATGGGCGCAATGGCTTGGCGTGGCCGCGGCCGATTGCGATTTTCACGGGGTCTTGGAGCAACAGACAGGCCAGCCGCTTGATCGCGCCACGGTTCGCGCCGCCTTCCGCCAACGGTATTACGCGCTGGTCCAAGAGAAACCTTTAACCGAGGGGGTGTTGGACTACCTTCACGACGCCGAACGGCTGGGTTTGCGCGTTGGGCTGGCCAGCAGCGCCACCCGCGACTGGGCGGAGGGCCATCTCCGGCGGTTTGAAATCTACGAACGCTTCCACGCTACCCGGTGCGCCGGAGAAGCGCCCGCCGCCAAACCGGCGCCTGACCTGTACGAGGCGGTGCTGGCGGACCTCAATGTCTCACCGGCGCATGCGCTCGCGCTTGAAGATTCCCCACACGGCGCCCACGCGGCCAAGACGGCGGGACTCTTCACCGTCGCCGTGCCCAACCCCGTCGCGGCGGGTCTCGACTTCGATGGCGTGGACATGCGGTTGAACCGGCTTACGGACATGCCGCTGGAGACTTTGCTGGACACGGCGCGCAAGGCGAGGCCGTAGCGCCATACCGTGTCAAATGAAGGAGGCCGGGCTGAAGTCGAACTCCAACCCGGCCGGCTTCATTTTTGCATTGGGATATGCTTAGGGGGTCTCGAGTGGGGCCTCCGGCGCGGGTTCGGGGGCGGGCATGTCTTCCATGTCCTCGGGCATGGGCATCTCATCCGCCTCCTCGACTTCCTTGAGCACGGTTACCGGGCCGATTTCCTCCAAATCGTCGAGGAAGGCGTCCGCCTCCCCTACCACCACGATGCACAGGCTATCGGGATCGATGATTTCCTCGGCGATGCGCATGACATCTTCCCGCGTGGTTTCTTGATACTCTTCTAGCGCCTGCTGAAGGTAATCCCGCGGTTGGCCGTAGTACTCGAAGATCCACTGGTAATTGACGACATCTTGCAGGGTCTCCATTTGCGTGGGCAGATTCCCCACGAGATAGGAGCGGGCCGCGTCGAGTTCCTCGTCCGTTGGCGGGTCGTCTCGCATACTGTCGATCACCTCCAGCACCGACGCCAAGGCTTCCGCCGTGTTCCCGGTCTCCGTGAAGGTGTACGTCCAGAAGTTGCCCGCCTTCAACTGAGGCCGGATGACTCCGGCAACGCCATAGGTCAGACCGCGCTCGGCGCGCACCACCTGGAAGAGGCGGCTGGCGCCGGATGCGCCGTAGACTTGGGTAAAGACTTGCGCCTTATGGTAGTCGGGATCCCCCCGAGTAATCGTGGGTTGGCCAACGCGGATGTGGCTCTGTACCGAACCGGGCCGGTCGACGACGTAGATGTGGGTATCCTGCTTTTCTGGAACCTCGGGCAACTCAATGGCGGGCCGTTCGCCTTCAGCTTCCCAACCGCCGAACTCCGCTTCAGCTAGCTCGCGGGCCTGTTCTTTCGTAACGTCCCCCGCCACATAGAGCACGGCCGCGTCGGGCCGCATGTACGTCTCCCACCAGTCGCGCGCAATCTCCGGCGTAAGGGCCTCGATGTCCTCGAGTTCGCCTTGGGCGGAGCGTTCGTAGGGATGGCCCGCGAATAGCTGTTGGCGCAAGGCGCGGTCGGCAAGATAGCCGGCGTCTTGTTCATCCACGCTGCGGGACGACATCCGCTGGCGTTGCACGGTCTCGAATTCGCTCTGAGGGAAGACAGGCCTCCGGACAACCTCGGCCATGAGTTCAAGAGCGGTTTCGACCTTGTCCGAAAGCCCCGAGGCATTCACCGCGGCCGTGTCCATGTTCGCGCTTCCGCTCAAGGAAATGGCGTTGTATTCCAGCTCCTCGGCCAATTCGGAGGCGGTATAGTTCTCCGTGCCGCGGGTGAGCATGGCCATGGCCATGGAGGCCGCGCCAGGGGTTTCGGGGTCCTCGGACCAAGCGCCATATCGCAAGCCAAGCTTCATGCGTACGTATGGCAAACGATCATCCTCGATGACGGCGACGCGAAGCCCATTATTGAGTTCGAACTCCTCGATTTCCGTTTCCGGCAGTTCGCCGATCAGGTCGGCGATGGGCGGTTCGCCGGGGATATACTCGGGCTCGACGGCATCGGCCTTAACCCCCGTGGGCTCCGTTTCAGTCTCCTCGCCCGCCACTTCCTGGGCGGCTTCTTCATCGGCAATGAGGAAGACGTCGGGATGGGGTTCGGCCTCCGGGTTGGGGACCACGCGAACGACGGTGCGCCGCTCTGGCGCCAGGTATTCTTGCGCCACACGGAGGACATCATCCGGGGTTACGGCTTGAATCGCCTCGAGTTCCTCGTTGAGGCCCTCGGGATGGCCAAGTTCCAGCGTAGCTTGACCCAATTCGCGGGCCCGGTTGTCCATGCGGAACAGCCCGCTGATGGCGTTTCGCATGAGCTGGTTTTGCACCTTGGTCAACTCGCGCTCGCTGATGGGTTCTTCGCGGACGTTCTCGACATGTTCATCGAGTTCCGAAAGAATCTCGTCGAGATCTTGGCCGGGCTGAAGCGTGGCCGCCATGCGCAAGTAGCCATCCGCCTCGAACGGTCCAGCGGAGGCGAAGACGGTGTTGGCGACCCCTTTGTCGCGCACAAGGTCTTCATAAAGGCGGCTGCTGTCACCATAACCAAGCACGTTCATGAGGATACGCAACGGCGCATAATCGGGGTGCTTGCGGGGCACGCCCCGGTAGAAGAAGTTCAACTGTGGCACGGGCCCGAGGCGCTCCTCAATGGTGATGTCCCGCTCCTCTTCTTGCTCCGGAGCGTCCATCTCGGGCCGGGGCGGTTCAGGCCCGCGCGGCATCCAGCCAAAATACTTGCGCGCCTTGTCTTGGGCTTCTTCGTGGCTCACAGCCCCCACGATGGCCACCACGGCGTTGTTCGGCAGATAATATGTATCCCAAAACTCCTGCAACTCCAACAACGTCGCCGCACGTAGGTGCTCGATGTTTCCGATGGGATGCCAGCGATAGGCGCGATCCTCGAACAGAACGGGTAGAAGCTCCTCGAACACCGTGCCGTAGGGGCGGTTGAGGAATTGGCGCCGCTCTTCCTCGACAACCCGGCGCTCGATCACGAACTGCTCCTCGTTCACGTTCAGGAACATCATGCGGTCCGCTTCAAGCCACAGCGCTAGCTCAAGCTGATTCGAAGGAACGGTGTTGACGTAGGCCGTGTAATCAAACGAAGTGAAGGCGTTGGCGGATCCTCCCACTTCCCGTATGCGTTCGAAGTGTTCCTCCGGTTCCATGCGGTCCGTTCCGCGAAACATCATGTGCTCGAACATGTGGGCGAATCCCTGGCGTTCGGGGGCTTCGTCCTTCGAGCCCACGTGGTACCACACATGCACCGCCGTCAGGGGTGTCGAGAAATCCTCCACCGTGATGACCCTCAATCCGTTCTCCAGGGTCAGTATTTCGTAATCGTGCACCCTTTCCATTGCCTCCGCGGGTGGCGCCTGAGAAAAGGCCATGGCCGCAATCGCCGCCGTGATCACTAACCGGATGGACAAAGCCATAACTGCCTCCTGATTCCTGTTGTTCGGCTGCGGGAGCCGTGGTTAAAGTTTCCGCGCGTCATATGTGCCCCCATTGTGACAAACCCGCAATCAAAAACGCCACAAACCTCCCCTTTAGCGGGAGGTTGTGGCGTTTTGCATTGCATGGGATGGGGCGCAAGCTACACAATTTCTAGCATGCGGTCAATCGGCAAGCGGGCTCGCTTGATAACATCCTGAGGCAACTCGATCTGATACTGGACCTTGCGCAAGCCCTCAAGCGTGTCCTCTAAGGTGATTTCGTTCATGTGGGGACAGCGGACGCTGCACAGCCTAAGCATCTCCTTCTCCGGATTCTCCGCAGCGATATTGTCGCCCATGGTGCACTCGGTCAGGAGCAGGTAATGAGGCGCATCCACATCCTTCACGTACGCGATCATCTGCTTCGTGCTGCCGGTGTAATCCGTCTCGGCCACGACCTCGGGGCTACATTCGGGATGGGCCACGACGGCAACATCGGGGAACTGGCGCCGGATGGCGCGCACGTCTTCCACCGAGAACTTATCGTGTACCTCGCATCGCCCTTGCCAGCCGATCAGGGCCGGGCCGCTCACATCGGGTTCGGTTTCGTGGGGCTTGCCCGACGGCGAAGGCAACACAAAGGGTAGGCCAACTTCATCGGCGGTATTCCGGCCCAAATACTCATCGGGCAGGAAGATGATTCGTTCGTGACCTTCCGCCATAAGGTGACGCACCACTTTGTCCGCATTGCCGGAAGTGCAGCAGTAGTCGGACTCCGCCTTGACATCCGCATACGTATTCACATAGGTGACCACGGGCACGCCAGGAAACTGTACTTTCAGCTCTCGCACTTCTTCCGCCGTGATGGCCTCGGCCAAGGAGCACCCCGCCTTCAGCGACGGGATGAGCACCGTTTTCTCCGGGTTCAGGATCTTGGCGGTCTCGGCCATGAACTTCACGCCACAGAACAGAATGATGTCCGCGTCCGTTTGCGTGGAGCGCCGGGCCAGCTCAAGGCTGTCGCCCGTGTAATCCGGAACCGTCGTGTATAGCGCGGGCTCCATATAGTTATGGCCGAGAATTACCGCGTTTTGGGTCGATTTCAACTGGTTTATCTCATAGGCGAGTTCTGCTTTTTGATCAATCTCGAATTCGGGCATGAGCTTGGATAGCTGGTCCCGCATCCGCGCCCTCAATTCCTCGAGAGCCGCTTTCTTCCCTGTAAACGTTGTTTCTGTCATGGGATTACCGTCCTTGGAATTTGTTGGAAGGGGTGAAGCCGCTGTCCGGGCAGCCTCTCCATCTGGATCGCAACCTAAAACGAAACACGCTGGAGGGTTGAAGTCTTCCCCGGCTCGGCCTGAGCGTCTCAGCGGATGGGGTTGGGACTGGTTGGACGGCAGTATCACCACCGCCTAAACACGCCCGTCCCATCTGTGAAATGCTATCAAAATCTCATTCCAAAAGCAAAAAATCCCGCTACCCCGCAAGCTGCCGGCGTATACGTTCGCCACTCTCTCTTTTTGCAGGTCTCTACTCGGTGCTTACGGCGTCCTTGCCCTCGAAGGCCGATATCAGGGCGTGCCA
>PUOI01000098.1 GCA_003552765.1 Candidatus Hydrogenedentota bacterium
AACGCCCGGCGCACACAACGGGAGATCACGTGGTACCAGGGCGTGGCATCGAGGCTGACCAGGGCCGAGCGGGGGTAGGGCATGGCGGGTCTCCGGGGTGGGAGCAGCGGTGGCGTTGATCCTGTGGAGAATGGCAGAGCGGGGTAGCCGGGTCAATCCGAGTGAGTGTCCAAATAAGGTCTCGTTCAAGCCAAGTGGGTGTCCCAGCATTCCCCCGGTGCGCAAGCGAAGTGGGTGTCCCAGCGTTCACGGAGTGGTTTCGACCGCGGCGCCGCCGAGCGTTCAAGCAATGTGGGTGTCCCGGAGTGCGCACAACCGCGGCGCCGCCGAGCGTTCAAGCAATGTGGGTGTCCCGGAGTCGTCTGCGGGTGTCCCGGAGCTCCCACGCCGTCGTCGAGGGAGACGAGGGTGGAGCGCGGTTGCGTCATGCGAGGACTCCTTCCATGGAATCGGGATTGCGGAAAGGCTACTGGGGCGGCGCCCGCCGTTCAAGCAAAGTGGGTGTCCCGGAGCTCCACGCGGGTGTCCTGGAGTTGCGCCCTTGACTGACGATTACCAACAAACTCCAGGATCCGAATCCACTTGATCGCCGCTCCCGCGTTCGCCAAGCTGGTTAAGTCTTAGAGTCTTGCATGCGACAGGTCGGTTAGGCCGGCCCGTTTCCGGTGCGGTTGCCACAAGGCTGAAACTCGTGGACGTTGGCGTCACGACAGAAATCGTGTAAAACCCTTCTTCAGACGCACCTCGAATCGTGCAGTTTTCGTAAGTATCTCTACGGGTGAAGCAGCGTTCCAATTGTTGTGCCGCCGAAAGGAGGCCGCTTCTTCCGTCAGCGATTGCGGCTCGGTCAACATACCTTGAATATGAGGGAAACGCTATGGCCGCAAGAATGCCGATTATCACGACCACCATCATTAACTCGATCAGCGTAAACCCCTGGGTTTTCATTGCGTTATATCGCCTCACTACCGATCTTGGTCGACTAGTCGTGCGCTCGAAAGTTGGTGCGCACAAAGAAGTTGGTGCGCAAAAATAAGACGCCTTCTCCAATTGCTTCCTCCCGCTTGTATCGCGAACGTGATGCGCCGGTCTCGGAGTGCGCCCGCGTTACCATGCTGTGAACATTTGACCATCCGGCAACCAATGCGCCGGCAATACATTCGTGCGCACCCAGCATTGACTTGTGTGACCGTTTTAGGGTGCAGCTATGTTGTTGTTTATCCGTTCCAGTATGACGTTGCGGAACGCGGCTTGGAGGGTCACCGTACGAACATCTCCGCTGACTCCAGTCAAACCGAGTTCAATCTCAACGCCAAGACAGGCCGATTGAATGCCTGTAGGAGAGTAGTCCCAGCCACAAGAATTTGTGTTTTGAGAAATTTCGCTGAATTCAATCGAGGCGACTCCAGAAACCAGATCCACCACTCTCTCTTCTTGAAGAACCTTCACACCGTTTAAATCGTCACCATCCCACGTTGTATCTGTATCAATGCTCGCGGTCCTTAAGACGTGACGGCCGCGGCACCGCAAGAATCCGACGCCCTCCCTAATCTCCACGAAGTACTCGTTTTCGACCAATACGAAATCTTCGAAATTCGCACCGCAATGGCCGCGCCCTACATAACGAATTCTCAGTTTATCACCATTTTCGATCGCTCCGAAAGAGCGGCGAAGAAGAGCATCTTGCCCGATGGTGGTTTCCACTTCGTCTGTGTACCCCGCATTGCGTATGTCACGAACTAGATATTCGCTGACGATTCGTACATTCTCTTGCGCCCGCGAAAGCAACTCGGCATCTCCGGCTGCTACACGTCCTGAAAGGTAAGTCAGGATGAGTGCGCTGATGAGTAATGTCGCCAGGACAAGGGTGATCATTAATTCAACTAGACTGAACCCTGTTGCGTGCTTTCTCGAGATCGCTTGGCTTCTGTATTTCATCGGGTTCCGGCTCACCTGCGGTTATTGGTGGTAAGAATGTTCGTTGCGTCAGGAGGCGGGCCGGCAGAGGATGCCGATTTCGTAGGAGAAGGATTCGGTTCCGGTGTCAAATCGATCCTCGCGCCATGTCAAATCCAAGCCAATGCGCTGAAAATTTGGAGTTGTTGAGCCTGATATAACCGTTGCGTTTATACCAAGGTTTTCCTCCGAACTGTCGAAACGTGGCAGTGCGAATCTCTCGGGCGTTGCGCTCCAATCCGAGGCAAAGTCATCGGTATCCACAGCGGGACATCCAGCGCTGATGCGGCCGAGATCGACCCATAAGCGCTCCTCGAAATCAAGAGCCGCCGCAGAAGCGAGTGAGGTATGCAGGGACGAATGTGTACTCTGGAGCGACTGGACCGTCAGGACAGCTGCTCCCACAAGACCAATGGAGAGAACAAGAAGTGCGATTAATACTTCTAAAAGCGTGAGGCCCAGCTGCGAGTGACAGGACCGCAAAAGGTTAGGCTGCGAGAAATAACGGGGTCTTGAGGTCATGTTGTACAAGGCTCGTTGCTACTATTTAGTTGACCGGTCGGCAAAAGTTGAATTTGGCGGTGGTGGCGCCGGGAAGTGCAGTCGGTGTGTTCTAGAGAAAACGTGACGCCCTGGGTATTCCACTGGGTCTCCCACTGCGACGAGGATTCGGACCCCACGTCAACCACTAAATACCCTCGGCTGTTAAAAATAAGTTTCATCGGTGCGCCGTTGAGTGTTACGCCAGTGTTGGTGGCTGTGCGGAGTGGATTCTCTGCACCACGCACCTGCACAGTAGCGGCCCACCCACCGGCAGTTTCCGCCAGGAGGTCCACTTCGACGAGTCCAGATCGACGTATCGCTTCGCTTCTAGCTAGGTTGATGAGCGCCACCAACTCGTTGTTTTGTGCGGCGACCCGGTTGCTCTTGAGGAGATCGCGGAAACTGGGGACGGCGAGCGCCGCGAGGATTGCTATAATGATTACGACGACCATCAGTTCCAGGATGGTAAAACCGCGTGATGTTGATATTCTCATGTGGTCAGGGCCTCAAACATCTTGCAAACGGCGCGACGAGTTGCCGATCCCATTTTAGCGTCCTTGCGTGGAGGGCGGCCTCTATCAATTGGGCGGTTCCCAATTCTCTAAGTTCACACGCCAACCGATGTTTTCGCGCCAACTCACAAGGCGCGCCGGGATCTCTGTCAGTTCCTCGGTTCCACCCTCGTCAGCGCCCCCGCATTGCGGGTTCCACTGGGTCAGCCCGAGGTCTCCGGAGATGCCGGCCAGGAAGTCACAGTCATAGCGATAGAGCGCGGTACCACCTCCGCGGAAATCCAGGTCTACCGGGCCGAAGTTTTCTTTCAGAGATGTTCCAGTCTTATCGTAACCACTGTAGTCATCCCAGATGTCGACGACGACAAGAGATCCGGCAAAATTGCCACCGGTTCCGCCACCCCCGACCTTGAATTGGCCGCCGAGGACGAGAATAAGTCCTTCGAACGGGGGGGTGCCTCGCCACTCTAGACCCCCTTCGACGATGAGTATGCCTGCACCAGAGACCGTGCCGCGCATATCCGCGTTGCCCGCGATATAAGTTATCTGTGGGTTGGCGCGGGTCCCGTAGGTTGTGGTCCCTGAGTCAACAAATGTTCCCCCCGATGGGGGGTTGATGAATTGCCCGTTCCAGGCTGTGTCTGTGTTCGAATCAATCTGGAACGGTCCTGTGGATAGAGGATTTTCGGCATCGAGGGGAAAAGACTCTGAGGCACCAGCTCGCAGTTGCTCAAGAAGGGTTATGCGGAATACGTCGACCGTGGTCGGGGATTTCCAGGGTTCGGCAAAATCCCCGTCTACACCTGCGATTCCACCCTCGTAATTACCAATGCGGTTATCCCGGATCGCATCTCGAACTGTCTCCCTGCAGTCTTCTTGGGTGGTAATCGCGGGGCTTTCGTTACCATCCACGTAGAAGGCGTTCGAAGTTGGAAAGCGGTATTGGCTGAGGGAGTCACAACCGAGAAAGCACAGAGCCCCGCAATCAGGATCGCTTTGTCCAAAAGTCGAAGGAGGTTGTGCCTCGATACGTACTTCAATTGCGCGGCGCGCAATGGGCGTGGTTCCTGAAAAGACCTCCCCGGTAGAAAGCACAAAATAGTGTGGGGGTAATGGTGAGTCGAGGTCGTCAAATCTCTCGAGGCAATATAATTGCTGGGTAAGACTTACTTCGTTAAAACCGATAGGGTTCAATGTCGTGGTTAAGGAGACGGCGTTGGCGTCCCAATTGTCAGAGGTGGAGCAGGGCTCTGAGGCCTCTAGTAGAGTGGCGCGGTTGTTGGAGAAAAATGTCAGTGAGCTTGAAGCGCCGGCGGAGGCGACTTCGAAGGCAAGCGCCTGCGTACGCGCATTCCCCGCCATCCGCTCCTGCATGTGAGTGTTGCTCATGCTGGCGACTGCAACAATGGTGATAATCAGCAGTAGCAACAGCCCGATTACAAGAACAACTCCACTCTGTGTCGAGCGACGATTCAGATGGCGCATATTTCAGGTCCTCTCCAGTAGAGACCGGGACTTGGCAGGTGGTTGTTGCGTGGCCCGGACCTCGCAGGTGTACCATACTATCTTTTTAGGGGTTTACGAATATTCACGCAATGGTCGGGAGCCCAATGGCAGGTTTCTCGTGCCAAGCGGTTGCCGAATGCCAAGCCCGCGCGGAGCGGTGGCTCCGTCGAGCGAGACCGTGAGTTGCGCGAGAGGCCCGGCCGTCCAGTCATGCCTTGAGTGTGTTGCCAAGGAAGTCGCGAAACGACCCCAATTGCCTCCGGCTCACCCGTACGCCCCGCAACCCGTCCGTGAACAGTACTCGGTGCTCGCCGGCCGCTACGGTCTCGAGCCCCGAGACGGCCACCTTCACCACCAGGCAGCCCCGGTGTACCCGTAAGACCGCATCCCCCAGAGCTGCCTCGAGTTCCTGCAGTGGCCGGTCCAGAAACCCTTCGACCGTGGCCGATCGCCCGATCACATAGCCGTCCTCGGCCACCAGGCAGTCCAGTTCATCCAACTGAACCAGTCGTTCCCTGCGCCCGATCCTCAGGCGCAAACGGGGCGCTGGGTTGCCTCGCTGCTCCTGGAGGCGGCTGAGCGCCCGTTCAAGCCGCTCGCGGCGCACGGGTTTGAGTACGTAGTCGCGTACGGCAACATTGAAGGCCTCGATGGCATGTTCGGCATGCGCCGTGACGAGGACGACCGGCACATTCGGATACTCCCTCTCCATCCGCTTCGCCAGCGTCAACCCATCGGTGCCGGGCATCTCGATGTCCAGCAGCACCGCGTCGGGCTTCGCGTCGCGCAGGAAGCGCTCCACGCAGAGTCCGTCCGGAGCCTCGGCACAGACCTCGTGGCCGAGTTCCTCGAGCACGGCCCGGAGCCGTGCGCGCGCGGGCGCCTCGTCGTCGGCAATGAGAATGCGCAGGCTCATCGGGAACTCCTGTCGGTCTGGCGTTGATGGGGTAGGGTGATCCGGACCTCGAAGCCCTGATCGCTGCGGGTCTTGCGCACGCTCGCGCGCTCGCCGAAGGCGTGCCGAAGACGGGCCCGCGCCTCGTCCCCGGCGGTGTGGGTGCCGTTGCCGTCCTGGTCGCCGAGGGTATTGCCGATCTCGATCACGATGGAGCCGTCCTGGTGGCGCGAGCGCACCCAGATTCGCCCCCCGTCGCGCGCGGGCGCAATTCCGTGCTGGACGGCATTCTCGATCAGCGGTTGCAGGACCAGGGTGGGCACCTCCAGCTGCGCATCGTCGGTTTCGGAGGTCTCCCACTCCAACTGCAGGCGCTCGCCGAAACGCGTCTGCTCGATCGCGAGGTAGGCGCGGGCGAGCTCCAATTCGGTGGACAGCGGATGCGTGGCGCCGGTGCTGAAGGCGGCCCGGAACAGGTCGGCCAGATCCAGCGTGACCTGCTCGGCCTTCGCCGGATCGCTGCGGCAGAGCCCGGCGATGGTGTTCATGCTGTTGAACAGGAAGTGCGGGC